>CAKPPL010000028.1 GCA_934177555.1 uncultured Clostridia bacterium | reverse complement strand
TATCGTTAATGAAGGCTCTGGTGGATTAATATGTATTATTCTATAAACTCAAATAGGGAGATTTATCATCTCCCTTATATTTCTTATTAACAACAGCAACTTTTTTTCTTTTTATCACTTTTTTTGCAACATATTAAACTAATTATTGATATTATAAATAATATTCCTAAAGCTATTATTAATACTGAAACTGCTCCTGTTCCTAAAGTTGTAACAAATCCAGTTAGTGCTGCAACTAATGCCCCAGCAAAGAATGCTAATGCTATTGCAACTACTGCAAGTATTAGCCATAGGCAAGAACAATCTCTTTTTTTGTCATCTTTTTTGCAATATATTTCTACTTCTGATTCCATATTAGCACCTCCAGTACTAATATATATTATGACAATATATATCAAAATGTACCTTACATTCTTTTTATTTTATGTAAAATCTATTGTAAATAATGCTTAATTATTGTATAATAATGTGGAAAAGAGAGGTAATTATGAAAATATTAAGTATAGATACAGCAAGCAATTTATGTACTGTTGCAATATTAGAAAATACTAATTGTATAAAAGAATTAATTGTTAATGACGCAAGAAATCATTCAGAAAAAATCATGCCACTTATCGAAACAATTCTAGATGAAACCAATTTAAAATTAGATGATATAAATTTAATTGTATGTGATAAAGGTCCTGGTTCATTTACAGGTATAAGAATCGGAGTTGGAACTGTTTTAGCTTTTCAAGATTGTTTAACTAATATACACTGTGTTGGCATTAGCTCTTTAGAAGCTCTAGCTTATAATGTGAAAAATGATGGAATTATTTGTAGTCTAATAGATGCCAAAAATGAAAATACTTATTTTGGTTTATTTAACTCTACAAATAATACATATACTCAAATTGGTGATTTATCTTTTCAAAATATATATGATGTAATAAATTTGTTAAAACAATATAATGATATAACATTTGTCGGAGATGGAGCCGTTTCTTATAAAAATATATTAGAATCCAACTTATCTAACTGTTCTTTCTGTGACAAAAATGACTTAAGTAGTTATTCTTTAGGAATTGCTGGATATAATACTTATATTAATAATATTAATACATCAATTATGCCACTATATTTGAGAAAATCTCAAGCTGAAAGAGCTCTTGAAAAAGAAGGGAAAAAATAATATGGAAATAATGAAAATGACTTTAGATGATTTAGAACTAATGAAAAATTCACTATATTCTGATTTTGATAATTTTTGGAGTTATAATGTATTAAAACAAGAACTTGAAAACCCAAATACAACATATATTATAGCAAAAGAGAATGATGAAGTTGTTGGTTTTGCAGGAATATCTGTTTGTTTAGATGAAGCCACTATTAATAATATTGTTGTAAAAAAATCTCATAGAGGCCATGGAATTGGTGGCGAACTATTAGATGCTTTAATTGAGTTATGTGTAGACTTAAATCAAAAATCTCTTACTCTTGAGGTCAATGTTTCAAATACTCCTGCAATAAATTTATATAAAAAATTTGGTTTTCAAAACTTAGGCATAAGAAAAAAATATTATAACAATACTACTGATGCAATAATTATGACTAAATTTGATTTACTATAAAAAGAAGCATTTTTTATATGCTTCTTTTTTACACGAATTTTTCTATTTTTAATATTGTTCGACCACTTTTTGTTTGACCTATAAGATCTTTTATATAGAATCGACCTTTTCCTCTAATTGTTATCATATCTCCTGGCTTTATTTGCTTTGTCTTTTTAGTTTCATTTTGAAAATTTATAAATACTCTTTCCATATTTATTATGTCTATTGCTTTATTTCTAGAACATCTTGCTAATTCTGAAATAACATTATCTAGTCTTAATGATGAAACAATAATTTCTAATTCTTGTTTATTTATTTTTACTTTTCTTAAATCTTCTATTCTTTCAACTGTAATTTTAGACTTTTCAAATCTTGTTAATTGTCCTAAATTATCTTTTAAAAATTTTTCAACATCTTTGTCTATTATTATATCTGCTCCTGTTTCATCTACTATAATATCTCCTATTTTTTCTCTTGATATTCCAAGTTTTATTATTGCTCCTAAATAATCTCTATGAGTATATTTTCCTTTTAAATCTTCTGGTAATTCAATTCTTATTATTTGCATAATTTCTTTTAAATTTTTTAATATTACTTCTTTATTAAACTTTTCAGGATATATTATAAATATTTTTCTTTCTGCTTGCTCATATCCTCCATAACATATATAATTTTCTAAATTTTGCTTATTTATAAATTTTTGAGATAATTCTATTTCTGCCATATTTAAAAAATCTGTATGTTGTATTTTATTCTTTTTTTCAGCTAATTCAAATTTATCTAATAATTGTGCTAATAAAATTTTATCTTCTTTTTGCTTATATTCATTTAAAAGTTCTTTATTCATCATTTTGTTCCTTTCGAAGTGTTATTTATTTTACTTTTGATAAAATATATATGCTTTCAATTATATCACATATTTGAGAAATTGCCAAAATTATTCCTAAAAATCTTGTCATCGTAAAAATTGCCCCAAATGGATGTGCTATTATTATTATTCCAAACATTAACATTATTAGTGATGATATTAATAACCATCCCCAATTTTCATATAAAGCTGATTTTAAGTTTATTGATAATTGAAATTTTACAATACTTCTTATTATTAACCATATACCTGTCATTATAGGTATAATTGAAACAAATAAAAAATTATTACATAATATTATAGTTCCAATAATTGCTAATAATATTCCTATTACTAATTCATTACTAAATGCTCTTACTTCTGGAGTTGCAAATATGTATGAAATAATGTTTACTATTCCATCAAGTAAAAATATTACTCCAAATACTGCAACTGCTGTTGATAGCGCTATTTCTGGCTTTAGTATCAAAAATATTGAAACTATTACTAAAATTAAAGATGTAATTATTGATTCTTTCTCATACTTTTTTAAATAATCTAGTATCATATTTCCTCCATTCTTAAGGCTTTGCCTTATTATAAGTTTTAAAGATTAACTTATAAACTTTTTATTATCATATAATAATTGTGTGAATTTTTTGTGAACTATCTCATATAATTTTTTAATTCTATTAATGCTTTTGCTGATACTATATAATCTTTCACAAAATTAAGCATATAATTTGAAACTTTTGATGCTGGTCTATCCATATATAAATCTTTTACTAAACAAATTCCTAATCCTTTGTCAAATAACTTATTTACTCTTTTTCCAATTTCAATAAGATTTTCTTTTTTCATTTTTTCATATATTTTTTCTGCTTCTGCATGTCTTTTATAAAGTTCTTCAATAAATTCTTCAAATGTATATTCTCTATATTTATACATTTGATATATTTGTGCTGCATATTCTAACCCATAAATTGTTTGTAAATTAAATGCTTCTAACATTTTTGCAAATTCTTCTGTTTTAAAATAATATATATGACCTTGTAATTTATTAAAATTTCTCATTGTGTCTAAATATCCTAATTTTATATTATTTAAAATTCTTTCATGATTAAATTCAAATGTTCCTCCTAAATCTTCTGATGGTGATAAAACCTTTATATATACATCTTTATTAACACTTTTTTTACTAAATCCTATTCCTGCTATATCTGCTATTATGATATTTTTGTATCCCTTTTCAATTAACATATTTGATGGTATGTTATCATATAATCCTCCATCATAGTATTCTTCTCCATCTATTATCTGTGGTTTAAATATAGGAAAACATGCACTTGCAAGTAGATAATCTACCATTTGATTTTTTGGTATTTCATTTTTAAATTTTTGTAAAGGTGTTCTATTTTTTACAGAATATGTTACTAACCCAAAATCTATTTGTGAATTATATAGTTTTTCCATATCTATATATTTATTAATCATTTCTCTTAATGGTTTATTATCAATTCCTTTTTGCTTTGTATAATTAGATGCTAAATTAAATATATTAGATAAGTCAAATATATTTTTATTTTCATCAACTCCATCTACTTTCATTATGTTATTAATTGATATATTTTCATACATTTTTTCCATTGAAAAAAAATCATCTTGTAAAAATAATGCTCCATTTAATGCTCCTATAGATGCTCCTACTATTGCTTTTATATTTATTTGTAATTCGCATAATGCTTTCCACATTCCTACTTGATATGCTCCTTTAGTTCCTCCTCCTGCTAGTACTAATCCATATTCTTTTTGGTCCACTTTTAGCCCCTCCTTTTGCATGATTATATATCTTTTTATTTTTCATTTCAAGTATTGTACAGAACAAATAAGAAAAATTTAATTTTTCTTTGATTTGTTCTCGCCCGATTTGAGTTTTCGACTAAAAGGAGAAAATCTCAAAGGGTTAGCGATTATATCAAAAAAGAGCTAATAATGAGATATTTCTCATTATTTAGCTCTTAACTTTATTTTCTTGATTCTACAATCAGTTTTATTCCTGTTCTATCTTCTCCTTCTACTTCGACTTCTGCAAAAGCTGGTATACATACTAAGTCTACTCCTGCTGGTGCTACAAAACCTCTTGCTATTGCTACTGCTTTTACTGCTTGATTTAGAGCTCCTGCTCCTATTGCTTGCATTTCTGCTTTGTTTGATTCTTTTACTAATCCTGCTATAGCTCCTGCTATTGAATTTGGATTAGATTTTGATGAAATTTTTAAAACTTCCATTCTTCTTTTGCCTCCTATAATTTTTATTTTTTGTTGCAACTTTTACATTTTGTATTTTACAATATAGATGATTTTTTGTCTAGTATCTTTTGGAAATTTTTTCAAGTTTTCATCGCACTGTTCGACAAGTTTTTCGCTATTTTATTAAGTTTTATTTTTAATTTTCTTTTTTACATTTTTTTACATTCTATTTTAAGTATATTCTTTTTAAGTTTGTTACTTTGTTAGTTTCATCATCTATTTCAAACATTACAGCATTTAATATACATTCTCCTTCTGCTAATCTATATTTTTCTGGTAATGTTGTTTCAAATCTTTTTAATGATGCTTTAACATCCATACCTATAACAGAATTTTTTGGACCTGTCATACCTAAATCTGTTATATATCCAGTTCCATTTGGTAAAATTTGTTCGTCTCCTGTTTGTACATGTGTATGTGTTCCAAATAATAGTGTTATTTTTCCATCTAATGATCTTGCCATTGCAATTTTCTCTGCAGTTGCTTCTGCATGAAAATCTATAGCTATTATATCTACTTTTCCTTGTAAATCTTCTACCATTTCTTTTGCAATAATAAATGGATTTTCTGTAAGAATATTTAAGTCTACTCTTCCCATTAAATTTATGACAGCAATTTTTTTATTTTTACATGTATATATTCCTAAACCTTTTCCAACTACCCCTTTAGGATAATTTGCTGGTCTTAATAATTGTGCATGCTCTATAAATTTGAATATATCTTTTTTCCCCCAAGTATGATTACCCATTGTTACAACATTTGTGCCTGCACCTAATATTTCTTTAAATAATTTTTCTGTTATTCCCATTCCTCCTGCTGAATTTTCTCCATTTGTTATTACAAAATCTATTTTTTCTTCTTTTATAATTTTAGGTAATTCTTCTGTTAATTTCTTTACACCTGATTCTCCAACAATATCTCCAACTGCTAATATTTTCAATCTACTTACCTCTTTTCTTTATTTTTTCTTTTCTATTTTAACATTTCTTTATAATATTAGTCAAGTTTTTGCAATTTTTATTAATTCATGAATATATTTATTTTAAAGGAGGAATTTATGAAAAAATATAAATTAGCACTTGTTGGTGCTACAGGATTAGTTGGAAGAACAGCTTTAAAAGTATTAGAAGAAAAAAATATTCCAAATATTGAATATACTTTATTTTGTTCAAAAAAATCTGCTGGAAAAACTATTTCATTCTTTAATAAAGATTATATTTTACAAGAATTAACTGATATCTCTTTTGATTCTGGATTTGATTTTGCAATTTTCTCTGCTGGTGCAGAAGTCTCTAAACATTTTGCTCCTATAGCAGCTTCAAAAGGATGTATTGTTATTGATAATAGTAGTGCATTTAGAATGGATGAAAATGTCCCACTTATTGTACCAGAAGTAAATATGAAAGATTCAATAAATCATCAAAATATAATTTCTAATCCTAATTGTTCTACCATCCAAGCAGTTGTTGTTTTAAAACCTCTTGACGATGAATTTAAAATTAAAAGAATTGTTTATTCAACATATCAAGCTGTTTCTGGTGCTGGTAAATTAGCATTAGAAGATTTAAAAACAACTGATTTAAATAAGCCTTTATTAAAATTTTCACATCCTATTTATGATAACTGTTTACCACAAATAGATACTTTTTTAATAAACAAATATACAAAAGAAGAAATGAAAATGATAAATGAAACAAGAAAGATTTTAAATCATCCACATTTACCTATAACTGCCACTGCTGTACGCGTTCCAGTAAAAAATTGCCATGGAGAATCTATCAATATTGAATTTGAGAAAAACTTTTCTTTAGAAAATGTGTTTGATATATTAAGAAAATCACCTGGTATTATTGTAAAAGATGATATTCAAAATTGTATTTACCCTACTTCTCAAATAGCTAGTGGTCATGATGAAGTTTTTGTTGGAAGAATCAGAAAAGATTATAGTGTACAAAATGGACTAAATCTATGGGTTGTTGCAGATAATCTAAGAAAAGGTGCTGCCACTAATGCTATCCAAATTATGGAAAATTCAATGAAAGGTTGATTTATATGAAAAATCTTATATTTTCAGGAGTCGCAACAGCTCTTGCAACTCCTTTTGATGAAACTGGTATAAATACAAAAGAATTTTCTAAATTTATTAATTTTCAAATTGCTTCTGGTATAAATGCTATTGTAGTATGTGGAACAACAGGAGAAGCTGCAACAATGAATCATTCTGAAAGAAATATTGCAATAAAATGTGCTATATCAGCTGTTAATAATAAAATACCTGTTATAGTTGGAACTGGTTCAAATAACACAAAAACTGCTATTGAATTATCTATTGAAGCAGAAGAATTAGGTGCAGACGCTTTATTAGTCGTTACTCCATATTACAATAAAACTACTCAAAATGGATTAATTGAACACTTTAAATTGATTGCTTCTTCTGTTTCTATTCCAATAATTTTATATAATGTTCCTAGTAGAACTGGTATAAATATATTGCCAGAAACTTGCTTAGAATTATCTAAAATCCCAAATATTGTTGGAATAAAAGAAGCAAGTGGAGATATTTCGCAAATTGCTAAAATTGCTAGTTTATGTGGGAATAATCTAACTATATATTCTGGAAATGATGATCAAACTCTGCCAATATTATCTTTAGGTGGAAAAGGTGTTATTTCTGTTCTTTCTAATGTTGCTCCAAAATTAACGTGTAGTATTACAAATGCTTTTTTTAAAAATGCTATAGATGAAGCTTGTTATTATCAATTAACATCATTAGAATTAATAAATAATTTATTTGCCGAAACTAATCCTATTCCTATAAAAGAAGCATTAAATATTATTAATTTTGATTTTGGAACTCCTAGATTACCTCTTGTAAAATGTTCTTATGATTTAAAAAAACAATTAGAAATTTTAATAAAAAAATTTGATTTATAAAAAGGTTTAGCATATCACTAAACCTTTATATTATTTCAATTATTTTTGCAGTTATATTATTTGTTGTATTTTCTACAATAAGTTTTAAATTGTTTTTAAGATTATTTTTAAATTTCAAATCATATGTTCCATATGCTACAGCTGCATCTTGTCCATTTTTTATATATGGCACTTTTCCACTATGTTGATGCCTTTCTACTATTTCTAATTCAGAAATTTTTAATACTGCATTATATAATGTTGTACTTACTTGGCAATTTCCTCCACCTAACCCTTGTTTTTTCTTTCCATCTACATATATATCTGCTTTTTGATATCCTTTGGCTGTTGTAGATTTCCCTACTGTATTACAAAACGAGAATGTCTCTCCAGCTTTAATCTCTTTACCATTTAATGCTTTGCATGTTATTGTAATATTGTTTTGTCTTTCCTCATCTTTATTATAAATTTTTGTAGAAAAACTAGCAATTTCTTTTTCTTCTTGTACCTTTGTAGTTTCTTCTTTGATATTATTGGTCTCTTCCTCTTTTTTTACAATATTACTATTTTCAACATTATTGGATGTACTACTTCTTTCTGCTTTGTAATTATTTTCTGTATTCTTTGAACTTTTACTATTGACAAATAAATATATTCCTCCACCTACAATTAATATTGAAAAAATAATTATTATTAGTACTTTTTTCATTACATTTTCCTTTCTTTTTTATTTATTTTCTCCAAAATTGCAAATAATATTGACAAAATCTTAAAATATAGTATAATTAATATGTATTAAATTTTTAAGGAGAATATTATGTTAGCTAAATATTGGAAAAAAATTGGTTTATTAATTTTAATAGTTGCTTGTATTTTTAACATTATGACAAAAATTATTCATAAATCTTCATTAAAAGATGAATTAGAATCTTCAGCAACATATGTAAATCAACAAAATCAAGAGGAAAATAAAAATTTAGACAAATAAACTTGAAAAAATTTATAAAATATGGTAATATAATATATGGCAAAATTACTATTTTAAGAAAGAGGTGAATCATAATGAAAGAAGGAATACATCCAGCATATAATCAAACAACTATTACATGTGCATGTGGAAATGTTTTAGAAGTTGGTTCAACAAAAAAAGATTTAAAAGTAGATGTTTGCTCAAAATGTCATCCATATTGGACAGGTAACTTAAGACTTGATACTAAAGGTGGTAGAGCAGATAGATTTAAAAAGAAATATGGTATTGAATAAAAAGAAATGGCTTTCTTATAAAAAAGCCACTTTTTTTGTTTTATAGGAAAAATCTTTGATTTTTCCTATTTATTTATTTTTTCAACTAAAGTTATTTTCCATGCATAATTATGATATGCTGTAAAGAATTTTTCTTCAGATATTTTTTTATATTCTGATGTTTTATTACCATATAAATCCTCATATGCTGTACCATAAGCATTATCTATAATCCATACTCTATCTGAACAATCTTTCATAAAGTCTCTATTTATTACAGTTTCATAATTTGGCCTAAATGCTTTATAGGCTTCTTCTACTCCCCAATTATCTTCATTTAGGAAATATACTTTTTCATCTATACAATGATTTGCAGCAACTGAACCCACTCCACAATCAGTATATATTACTGTATCTGTATCTTTTATGTTTTCTTCCATATATTTTATAGGTTGTGAATTTGAACTATTATAATTATCTTTTATCATCCAAACATTATAAAATACACCTATTATTAAAATTACACTTAATATTGATGTAATAATTACTTTGTTATCTTCTTTGCTTAATATATAACTAATTGTAAATATATATAATCCCATTATACAGAATAAATATCTATAATATAATATTGATTGTTTTAATATTATAGTCATAACTATTGCAGCTATTATAACAGCTATATACATACCTAAAGATAATTTTAATGGTTTCAAGTCTTGTTTTTCTTTATGTAATTTATATATTTTATATATCATATATGCATATAATTCTAATGCTAATACAGTTGGAACTAATAATTCTGTATATTCTTTTGTCCTAATATAACCAGATAATTGTGAACTCATTAATTCCATTAATGTTTTTGGAAATGTAAATCCTATCCAATATCCATTTGATACATGTTGTATTTGTGATGCTAAAAACATCATCCATGGTAAATATGCTAATGCTTGTATTACTCCAAATGAAATTATAAATATTAATCCTTTTTTTCTTTTATTTTTTATTAAATATATTAATAATACTAAATTTATTAATCCTGCAGCCATTAATCCATAGTAATGTAAAAATATACTTGCTATACTCGCTATTCCAAATATAATCCAATCTTTAGTATTATCTCTTTTTGATAATCTATATGCATAAATTGCGAGTATTGTTATTGCTAACATTGCCCATGAATACATTCTTATTTCTATAGCATATACTGCCATTTCTGGTAAAAATGAGCTTAAAAAAGAAAATATAAATCCTGCTTTTTCTCCAAAATCTTTTCTTATATGTGTATAACCTAATATTATGGTTATAGCAACTGGTATTACAGAAAATACTCTATATAAAACAACTGAGCCTCCTGTAATTAGATATATTATATGTAATAACCAATAATACAAAACTGGATGCACATCATGTCCACCATAACTCCATATATTAGCAAAACTTTGTCTTGCCATTCCTACTGAATATGATTCATCAAACCACATATTTCCATGAAAGGCACCTGCTCCAACAAATATTATTCCTAATACTATTACTATAATATGCCACTGTTTTAAACTTATTTTTTTCATTTTATTTGTCCCTTTCTATATTATTTTAATAGTATAATTTTACTACATTATTTATTTTTTTGCAAGAAAAAAATAATTGCATTTTTTTGCAATTATTTTTCTTCACTTTCTTTGTTTAATGTTATTTTATCAACAATTTCATTTGCTTTTTTCATCATATCAGGAATATAATCTATCAATTTATCTATATAAGAATCATGATTTACTGGCATTAGTTTTACTGTATTATCTTGTACCACAATAAATGCAACCGGATGTATTGAAGCTCCTGCACCTGCTCCACCACCAAATGGTAATTTATATTCAATTTCTTCGTCTTTATCTTTTCTAGTATATTCTTTCATTGTTTCTCCATTAAATTCACTACCACCTGCTGCAAATCCAAAACATACTTTTGAAATTGGTATAATTGTTATTCCATTTTGTGTTTCTATAGGCTCTCCTATAATAGTATTAACATCTATCATATCTTGAATACTACTCATAGCAGTTATCATAAGGCTTTCTATTGGATGTTCGCTCATTATTTTTTACCTTCTTTCTCTTAGAAATTTTATTTAAAATTTGCTCATATATATAATGTATCAAATAAATTCTAATTATACAGTCTAAATCTATTTTTAATAAATTTTTTCCATTATATATAGGAATAATTTTATATTTTGGCATTTTTATTATTATACCAATAATTGCAGATATAAATCCCACAATTATTGCTGTTAATGCTGCATTTTCAGTTCCTATTTCTATATTTAATTTAACCTTTTTTACACTAATATTTTTTATTAAAAGTTTATAGTCTATATTAATGTCTTTCTTTTTAAATGCTTTAGTGGATATTGTCCTATTACCTACTCTAATATTTTTTGAATCAATATTTTTTATATTTTGTTTTATAATTTTTATTTTATGTAATATTATTACAGAAATTTCAACAATATAATCTTTATTCAATATTTCTTGATTTTCTGTATTTACCTTCAAGTTATTTATTTCTAACCCTATTTCACTTGTAAATATTATTATAAAAATGATAATTATTACTCCTATTAAAAAAAGAAAAAACAATATTATCACCTTCTTTGCTTAATATTATTTTTTCCTTTTTATATCTTTTTTAAACATTTTTATTTTTTTCTACTTCTATATTGCCAAATAGTTCTTCTTGGTCTGTTTTTACTTTACTCCTTCTAGACATTTCTAAAAGCCCTGAAAAAGCTGTTACCACTTCTTTTGTATTATGATTTTTTATTGAAAATAATTTGTTAAATGTAAATTTTTTATATTTTATAAGTGCTCTATACATTGTTTTAACAGTATCTCCAACTGAATATGTCTCAGTTATTGCAATTTTTTCAATATTTGAAGCATTTTCATTTATTTTTTCTTTATTTCTTTGTAATAAATTATTATATATTTCTGGAATTATTTTATTATCATAATCTTTTTGAATTTTTTGTTTTGGTAATTTAATTTCTTCAGGCAATTTGTAAAATCTCTTTGAATATTCTAAAAAGTTATTTTTTAGTTTTTCAGTTATTTCTTTATATTTTTTATATTCTATAATTCTTCTAATCAATTCTTCTTCTGTTATTTCTTCTTCATCATCTTGTTCTTTTGGTAGTAAATGCTTAGATTTTAAGTATAATAATGTTGATGACATTACTAGGAATTCACTTGTTACATCTAAATTCATTTCTTCCATCTCATTTATATATTCTATATATTGATCTGTTATTTCACTTATATTTATGTCATATATATCCATTTTATTTTTATCAATTAAATGACATAATAAGTCTAATGGTCCCTCAAAATTATTAATTTTTATTGAATATTTATTTGTTTCTAATGTTAATACATTTTGCATTTTTAATCACATTTATATCCTTTCTTATATAAATATTGGTCTATTTCTTGTTCTGTCATACTATTTGATTTTTTTTCTCGTATTTTTTGCATACATTTTTGTTCATATTCAAATAGTTTTTCTATGTATTTTTCTATTATTTTTTTATCTATTCCTTTAGCATATAATTTATATTTTATTTCTTTTATTGACATTGTTTTTAATATCATATATTCATTTACTTGTCTTTCAACAAAATCATAATCATCTATATATTTAGCTTCTTTTAAATATTCAATTATATCTTCTAACATATCTTCATGTATTTGTCCTCTAAATTTATTTCTAATTTCTTGTTCTGTTCTTTTCTTATACATTATATATTTAAATACTTTTGTTTTTTGTTTTTCAAATTCCTCTATTTTTTCATAATCTAACATTATAATTTCCCTTTCTTGCTTATTTTATATTATTTTTTATTTTTTTTCAAGATTTTTCAAGTATAATTTGCCATAAAAAATAAATACTATAAATAAGTTTTATTACAAATAAAGCTAATTTTTCAAGGAGGATTTTCATTATGAGTAAAAAATTTCTTATTATAACAACTTTACTTATTGCTCTTATACTTGCATTTTCTTTTAACTTTTGTTTTGCAACTGATGATAATGATGCAAAAAATATGATTAATGATGCTGCTAATGGTGTTCGTAATGCTGTTGGTGGTGCTGAAAATGTTATAGAAGGTGCTGTAAAAGATACTACAAATGGAATAAAAAGTACAACAAATACTATGGAAAATGGAGCGAATAATACTATAAATAATAACATTGCATATTCAGCTAATAGAACTGCCACAACAACTACTACTGATACAGCAAATTTTATGGGTATGTCTGCTAATATGTGGACATGGCTTATTTTAGGAATTTCTGCTATTGTTATTATAGCATTAGTGTGGTATTACTCTAATCAAGTTTCTCGTACTGATAGATATGATGATAATGATTAAAAATAAGATAAAGATTTTTTTCTTT
>CAKPPL010000027.1 GCA_934177555.1 uncultured Clostridia bacterium | reverse complement strand
GTATATAGTTTTGCTATTTTTTCATTTCCTCTTTCTACTGCAACTGTATATTGTATTAAATCATTTGTTCCTATACTGAAAAAGTCACATTCTTTAGCTAAATCATATGATATTAATGCTGCTGACGGAATCTCTATCATTATTCCAACTTTTATGTTTTTGTTATATTCAATATTTTCTTTATCTAACTCTTTTTTGCATTCTTCTAAAATCTTTTTAGCTTCTTTTAATTCTTCTATTGAAGATATCATAGGAAACATTATTGAAATATTACCATATTTGCTAGCTTTTAATAATGCTCTTAATTGTGTTTTAAATATATTTGTATTATCTAAACATAGTCGTATTGCTCTATAGCCCAAAAATGGATTTGCTTCTTTTTCTAATTTTAAATATTTTAGTTCTTTGTCTCCACCAACATCTAATGTTCTTATAATTACTGTTTTTCCTTGCATTTTTTCGGCAACTTCTTTATATGCTTTAAATTGTTCCTCTTCTGTTGGCATATTTTCTGAGTCCATATATAAGAATTCACTTCTTAATAAGCCTACCCCTTCTGCAGTATTTTTTAATGCTATTTCTGTATCTGCTGGTGTTCCAATATTAGCTACAACTTCAACTTTATATCCATCTTTTGTTTTTGTTTCTTCAAGCTTATATTTTTGTAATTCTTCTTTTTCTTTTTCAAGTTCAGCTTTTTTATTTAATAATTTTTCCTTTTCTTCATTGTTTGGATTCAAATATATTTCGCCTGTAATTCCATCTATAGCAATATATTCTCCACCTTCAAAAACACTTGTTGCTTTTTCTAATTTTATAGCTGGTATCAAATGTGTTCTTGCCATAATCGAAGAATGTGAATTCATTCCTCCTATTTCAGTTATTATTCCAGATACATTAGAAAAATCTAATTTTGCCGTTTCAGAAGTTGTTAGTTCCTTTGCAACAATTATAGTATCTTTATTTAAATTACTTAAATTGATAGATTCTTCTTTAAAAAGTTTATCTAATATCCTGTTTTTTATATCATTTATGTCTTTTGCTCTACCTGCCATATATTCATCATCTAAATTTTCAAAAATCGAAATTACATTATTAAATCCTAATTCAACTGCATATTCTGCACTATATTTAGAATTATTTATTGCATTTTTAGTTTCTTCTATTAATGTTGGATCTTGTAAAATCATTAGATATGCATTCATTATATCTAATTCAGTACCAGTTAATTTTGTTATTAGTTCTTTTGTTTCTTTAGTTATATCATCTACAGCTTTTTTAAATCTTTCCATCTCTTTTTGATTATCTTCAACAATTTTCTTTTCTACTTTTTTTTCTTTATCTTTTAATATTAATATTGTTCCAAAACCAATTCCTGTTGATACACTTTTACCCTTTAACATTTGTATTCCTCCTCAGTCTTTTGTTATTCTCCAAAATTATTATTAAATGCTTCAATTATTTCACTCATTGCTTTTTCTTCGTCTTCTCCCTCACATACTATTTCTAATTCTGTACCTGTTTTTATTCCTGCTGACATTATTGCTAATACTGATTTAGCATTAATTCTTTTTTCAGATGTTACAATTTCTATGTTGCAACCGAACTTATTTGATAGTTTTGCTAATTCTGATGCTGGTCTAGCATGTAATCCTGTTCCATTTTCTAATACTATTTTTTCTGTTTTCATTTTTATTCCTCCTAAAAATTTTATTTTTCTTTTTCATATTCTGGCAAATTTTTCTTTAATTTTGCCATTATTGCTGCTGACACTATAGCTCCTATTATAATCGCCAATAAATATTTTAATGGATGTCCTATTGTTGCTATTACAAATATTCCTCCATGTGGTGCTCTTAATGTACATTCAAAAAACATTGATAATGCTCCTGTAACTGCTGACCCAACTATAAATGCTGGTATTGTTCTTATTGGATCTGATGATGCAAATGGAATTGCACCTTCTGATATAAATGATAATCCCATTATATAATTTACATATGCTGCTTGTTTATCTTTTTTAGGTATTTTTTTAGGAAATGCTGTTGCTAAAAATGCTATTGCAAGTGGTGGAACCATACCTCCTGCCATTACTGCTGCCATTATTTCAAATTGTCCTGATGCTAACATTCCTGTTCCAAATGTATATGCAGCTTTGTTTACAGGTCCTCCTAAATCAACTGCCATCATTCCTCCAAGAATTGCTCCTAATAAAATTTTATTTGCAGTTCCCATTGATGTTAAATAATTGTTTATTCCTGTATTTATTGCTGCCACATAAGGATTTATTGCTAACATTAATGCTCCCATTATTAATATTCCAAATACTGGATATAATAATATTGTTTTTATACCTTCTATACTTTCTGGTAAATAACTACATATTTTTTTCAGTGCTAATACTATATATCCACCTGCAAATCCAGCTATTAATGCTCCTAAAAATCCAGAGCTTACAAGAACTATTGAACTATCTGTTAGTGATGCAAATGTTGTTCCTTGAACAGCTAATATTCCTCCTACAAATCCTACTGCTAATCCTGGTCTATCTGCTATACTCATAGCTATATATCCTGCAAGTATATATAGCATAACATTAAATGCTGCTCCTCCTATTGTTTTAAAAAATGCTGCTATTGGTGTATTCATTCCAAAATTTGATGGATTTATTGAGTAATCATCAAGTAAAAATGCTATTGCTATTAATATTCCTCCACCTACTACAAATGGTAGCATATGTGTTACACCATTCATTAAATGTTTATATATCCTTGTTCCTATTCCTTCTTTTTCATTTTCTTCATCAGAAGAATTATTTTTTTGTGATGAATGATATATTTTTGCCTCTTTTGATAGCACATGTTCTATTAATTCTTTTGGTTTATTTATTCCATTTGCAACTTTTGTAGTAACTATTTTTTTGCCATCAAACCTTGATAAGTCTACTTTTGTATCAGCTGCAATTATTATTGCTTTTGCATTTTTTATTTCTTCTCTTGTAAATTTGTTTTTTACACCTGATTGTCCATGTGTTTCTACTTTTACTCTATATCCTAATTCTTCTCCTGCTTTCTCTAAGCTTTCAGCTGCCATATAAGTATGTGCAATCCCTGTTGGACATGCTGTTATTGCTAGTATCTCATATTTTCCATCATCTTTTTTATTTTCATTTAATTTTATTTGTTCTGCTTTATCTATATAATTCAAAAATTCTTTTGGCGTTTTTGAACTTAATAAATTTTTTCTAAACTCTGTATCCATTAATAATGTTGATAATCTACTAAGTACTTCTAAATGTATATTATCTTTGGTGTTTGGTGCTGCTATTAAAAATATTAATTTTGCTGGTTGTCCATCTAATGATTCAAAATCGACTCCATCTGGTATAATCATTGCTGATAATCCTGGCTTATCTACTACATCTGACTTTCCATGTGGTATAGCAATTCCTTCACCAATTCCAGTAGTCCCTTCTTTTTCTCTTTGCATAACAATTTTTGTATATTCTTCTTTATTTTTTATATTTTTGTTTTTCATCATTAAGTCTATCATTTTCTTTATTGCATCTTCTTTGTTTTTAGCTATTCCATTTATTTGTA
This sequence comes from uncultured Clostridia bacterium, assembly GCA_934177555.1. Lineage (GTDB taxonomy): Bacteria > Bacillota > Clostridia > TANB77 > CAG-508 > CAG-269. The sequence goes on along the minus strand of CAKPPL010000027.1, from coordinate 10,054 downwards.
TAGCTTCTTCATTAAGTAAATCTGTTATTTTCATTTTTATCTTTCCTTTCTTTTGTATTTTTATCTAAAAATAGTATTTTATACATTTTGAATATTTACATTTGATGTAATATTTTTTCTACATCTTCTTCTGTTGCAAGATTTTCTGAAAATGCACTTGCACTTCCTGTTGCAATTCCCATTTTAAATGCATTTTCATATTTATTTGTTTTTAAAAATCCTGTCAAAAATCCTGCTACCATTGAATCTCCAGCTCCAACTGTATTTATAACTTTTCCTTTTGGTGCTTTTGAATAATATTCTTTATTATCTTTTGATATTAAAAGTGCTCCTTCTCCACCTAAAGACACTAAAACATTTTGTGCTCCCATTTCTTGAAGTTTTCTTGCATATGTTTTTATTTCTTCTATATTATTTAATTTTACATTAAAAGTTTCTTCTATTTCTTCTTTGTTTGGCTTTATTAAAAATGGTTTATATCTCAAAACATTTATTAATAATTCTCGTGTTGCATCTACTATATAAAGTATTTCTTTTTTTGCTAATTTTTCACATATTGTTTCATAGATTGTTTTAGGAACTCCATTTGGTATATTACCTGATATTACAACTATATCATTATTTTTCATTTTATCTATTTTTTCTAATAATTCTTTTATCTCTTTTTTCATTATTTGAGGGCCTTGACCATTTATTGCTGTTTCTTCATCTGAATTGATTTTTATATTTATTCTTGTTATTCCATCTGTAACTTTTATAAAATCTGTTCCTATTCCATAATTTTCAATCTTATTTTTTAATTCTTCTCCAGTAAATCCTCCTATAAATGCTATTGCTGTGTTTTTTATTTTCAAATTATTAAGCACTATAGAAACATTTAAACCTTTTCCACCTGGTAATATTTTTTCTGCTTTTGTTCTATTTATTTTTCCTATTTTAAAATTTTCTACTTGTGTAATATAATCTAATGCTGGATTAAATGTAATTGTGTATATCATTTTTTCTTCCTTTCCTAGACTATTTTTTCGTTTTCATACTATCATATTTAACTTGTTTTTACAATAGTTTTTTTATTTTTAAGCATAAAAAAAGAACCAATTTTCTACATTTTATTTTTGGTTCTTCTTTATTTCGATTTTTTATTATTTTTTTGAGTTTGTTTCGTCAAATGGAATAAATTTATTTACTATACTTTCTGCTGAAACTCCTATATTAGCATCTGTTTTAAACATTGTAAATGATGTATTAATTTTGTTATCTACTATTTCTTCAACTTCGTCTTGTGACGCATGTTCTGCTAATACTAATTCACTTACTAATATTTGTTTTGCATTATGTAACATCTTTTTTTCACCTGTTGATAATCCTTTTTCTTTTTGTTTGAAACTTAGGTTTCTTACTACATCTGCAATTTCGTATATGTCTCCACTTTTCATTTTATCCATATTTTCTCTATATCTTTTATTCCAGTTTTTTTCCATTTCTGTTTCATCTTGTTCTAGTACATTAAAAACTTTTTCTGCTTCTGATTTATCTATTATATTTCTAATTCCATGTTGTTCTGCTGTTGATGTTGGTACCATGACCTTTACTTCTCCTGGCATTTTTAATATATAATATGATTGTTTTTCTCCCAATACCTCTTTTTCTTCTATTGAATCTATTACCCCTGCACCGTGCATTGGATACACTACTTTGTCTCCTACATTATACATGTAAGTCAACTCCTTTCAGCCATATTATTTGGTTTTTTGTACATTTGTCTGTATTTACCAACCTCTTTTATTATACTACAAAAAATGGCAAAAGTCAAAGCTTTTACCATTTTTTTTGATTATTTTTTATTCATTTTATTTGCTTGTTGAACCGAATCCTCCTGTCCTTTTTCCATTTGCATTGTCTCCATCTGCTATTAAAAATGGCATAAAAATTGCTTGTCCTATGCAGTCGCCTTTTTTTATTTCTATATCCTCTTCTTTTACATTAAAAAATGCAAACATTATATGACCATCATTATCTGGATTTCCATAATAATCTTTATCTATTATTCCAACACTATTAGCTAATATTAATCCTTTTTTTCCTGGATTAGAACTTCTATTAGCTAGCATTAGATATTCATTATCTTGCATAAATGCTTTTATTCCTGTTTTCACTAATGTTGGTTTCATTCCTTTTTTGAAGCTTGGTATTACAACATCTTCTGCTGCTTCCACATCATATCCTGCTGAATATTTTGTCTTTCTTATAGGTAAATTTATATTTTTATCTTCAAATCCTTTTGCTATTTCAAATCCTCTTACTTTTTCCATTGTTTATTTTCCTTTCTTCTTACTTAGTTTACTCCATTTACAGTTACCATCCCAGAACTGTCTGCTTTTATTACTTTTTCTCCTTCATTAGAAAAACTTAAGAATGAACTTTTTATTGTTTGGGCAGCTGTACTGTTTTCATTACTTACCTCAACATATATTCTATCTCCTTCTTTTAATGTAATTTTTCCAGAAGTTGAATCAAGTTTATTTAATATTTGAGATGTATATTCTGAATAATATACATTTTCTCCTATTTTTGTATAATTAGCTTGTGTTAATTTTTTTCCTGGGTTTTCGTCTAAATATTTTACTTCCATATCTATATTATATGTATTTCCTGTTGCTAATAATTTATTTTCAAAATTCTCATATTTTTCTTTAGTTATTTCTCCTGTATTTTTTACATCTGTTACAAATTCTTCTACTATCAATTTCACATTTTCTTGTACAACATTATCATTTCTTGTTGTTAATGTTACTAATGGTACTATAAATATAAAAAATGCTGCTACAAATAATGCTACTAATGTTGATGTTGAATTTTGCATGTTACCACATCCTTTCAATTTTATTTATTTAATTTTCAATTACTACTGCATTTGTATCTTCTTTATAAATATCTAATATATTTTTTAGTTCTTTTGAAAATTCTTTTAACATTACTATTTTTATAGTAGTTTCTTTTTCAGCAATATAATCATCTATTATTTTCTTTAGTTGTTCTATATTACTCATTTCTGGTTTTATTTCTTTTGGATATTTTTTAGCTCTATTAGCTAATTTTTCTCTTATCATTACTATATCTTCATTACTTGCACAAGATATTCTTTGGAATATTTGATGTGGGTCTTGATATTTGAATACTGGTATTTTCATACATTCTTTATCAAATCTATCATAAAATTTTTCCATTTTCATTGGTATACATCTGAATATATCATCTGCTTTTTCTTTATACATTTTATCTTTTAATTGTTCATTTAATTGATAAAATTTATCTAAGATTTCTCCCATATCTTCTTCTACTTCTTGGATTGCAACTTTTGATAATTCTTTTTCAACATCTGCACAATATTTTGAATGAACTGATGCTAAATTCATTCCATTTATAAATAAACTTTTTAAAGTAGAAATGTCATATAAAATTAAATTTTTTCTTGAGAAATAACTGAAATATGCATATAATTTAACTAAATCTATTATTTCAATTTCACCTTTTTTTACATTTTCTACAACTTCATTTATAACATTCAAAAATTCGTCATCAGATATTTTCCAGTATTCTTCTGTAAGTAGTCTTTGATATGCTGGTAATTTTCTTAGCCCTTCTGTATTTAGTGCAACTTCCATATTTTCTTTAAATAATTTCATATTAAATATTCTAGTTCTTACATAATATTCAATAAATTTAAAAAATCTATATTCTGTTTTAAAATTATAGTAATAATTGTTATCAAATTCTTTTATATAGAATTGTCTATTATCCATTAATACTCTTGATGATACTAAAACTGCTTTATATTCATCATTATTTTTTATATCTTCAAATTTGTTTTTAGTTACTTTTCCAGCTTTTATCTCAAAAGAAATTGCTATTGTGAATATTAACATTGTTTGCATTAATCTATTACTTACATTTGGATAATACTTATTTACCATTTCATATATTTTTTGAAAATCATTTAATGCATGTTTTAATATTCTTAAGTTTCGTGTTCCACTTTTATTAAATGTTGATATTATTAAATTAGTATTTTCTCTTAAAAATCTTATTAAGTCTGTATCATCTTCATATCTCATTAGTAACCCATTTATTATGTAATCAAATTTTGGAGCATATTCAAATGTTTCACCTATTAGTTTTTCTTTTATTCTTTCGTATTCATTTGCTTTGTCAAATACATGCTCTATTTTATCTTTAATTTTTTCAACCATTGGTTTATCTGTTTTTAGAAGTTCACCTTGCTTGTCTAACATATATGTTGCAATAAATGTTTTCATTTCTAGATTATTACTTTTTAATTTTGTTGATAACTCTTTTTCATTACATATTATTATTGTTTTTATATGGTCATGTTCAACAAAATTATTTATATATCCTAATATATCAATTACATCTACATTAGCTCTTTCCAAATCATCAAAACATAATACTTTATCATCTGTTGCAAAAAATTCTTCATAATTTATTCTATTGTCATTTTGAGATATTCCAAATAAATTTGCCATATCTATTCCTGTTTTTGCATATTCTGGAATTCTTACTTGAGTATTAGATTCCATATATCTTTTTAGATTTTTATCCATTAATTGTGTAGTTTCTATGAAGATTTTTTTACTTATTTCTTCTAAATTTGATATACCATATAATGACATATATATTGTTGTATATTGTTTTCCATTAAATTGCATTGAATTGATTTTTTTACTTATTTTATTGTTCCAAAAATATGTTTTTCCTGATCCCCATTCTCCATTAATCATTATTGCATAGTCTGTATAGTCTGCTCTTATATAGTCAAGTATTCCTTCTACTAGTTCTTCCATATGTCCTCCTTGTATATCATTTAATCTTTTGCTATTGTTAAAATACTAATATTTTCTTTTGATATTCCTTTTGTTATTAACTGTTTTGAACATTCATTTACAGTATTTCCTGTTGTGTATATATCATCAAATATTAATATTTTTTTGTTTTTAATTTTTTCAATTTTATGTACTTTGTAAACATTTTTTATATTTTTCTCTCTTTCACTTTTATTTAAAGTGCTTTGTGCTGGAGTATTTTTTATTTTTATTAGAACATTGGATAATATTTTTATATTTAACATTTTTGCTATTTCTTTTCCTATAAGTTCACTTTGATTGTATCCTCTTTCTTTTTTTCTTTGTTTACTTACCGGTACTATCAGTATTATATCATACTTTTTTAATTTTTCAAAATCTTTTTGATTATTTTCTAAAAAAGTTGATATTGTTTTAAAAACATATGGTTTTTCTTGGAATTTTAAAGATATTATTTGATTTCTTATTAGTTCTTGATATTTAAAAAAATAATAATGTTTTTTGAAATTAATATTTGTATTATTGGAATAATCATCTTCTTGAAATTCAAATTCTTTTTTTAACTTTAATTTACATTTGTTACATAAAGATTTTGTATTTAAATATCCACATATACTACATGTTTGTGGATATATTATATCTAATATTTTTTCTAATATTTTTATCACTTCTCCATTTTATATTTTAGCAAATATTGCATTCTTTATCAATAAATTTATATATTTTTTATTAAAACTATTGCCACTTTTTTTCATTTGATATAATATAATACAGTAAATTGAAACATAAATTTTAATGAAAGGAGTTTTATTTTAGCGCCAGGACTTTTTTAAGTTGACGAGGTCTAGAGTTATCGAAATATTCGGCGGATACTCTAGTGGTTTTGCTTAAACCATAGTATTATCAAAAAAACAGTAGTGATATTGTAACAAATGATAATACATAAGTTTTTTACATGTTTCAATTCCACAAATAATTATTTTTAAGGAGGATTCACTATGTGTGGAATTATTGGATATATAGGTAATCAAAAAGCTACGCCTATATTAATTAATGGTCTTTTAAGACTTGAATATAGAGGATATGATTCTGCTGGGATTTCTACAGTAGAAAATAATAAATTATCTATTATGAAAGATAAAGGAAGAGTAAATAATTTATATAATTTAGATGGTATCAATGAATTAAATGGAACTATTGGTATTGCTCATACTAGATGGGCAACTCATGGAAAACCTTCTAAAGAAAATTCTCATCCTCATTTAGATAATAGTAATAGTTTTGCTGTTGTTCATAATGGTATTATTGAAAATTACCATGAACTTAGAAATTTTTTGATTAATAATGGATATACTTTTTATTCTCAAACAGATACAGAAGTTATTCCTAATTTAATTCATTATTATTATAGTAAAGATATTTCAAATGATAATTTAAAAGTCTTAAGAGCTGTTCAAAAGGCTTGTAATGATTTTAAAGGAAGTTATGCAATAGAAATTATTTCTAAATATATGCCAAATAATATGATTGTTGTAAGAAAAGATAGTCCACTCGTTATTGGTAAAGGAAATGGAGAAAATTATATTTCTTCTGATATTCCTGCAATTTTATCTTTTACTAAAGATTTCTATTTATTAAATGATAATGAGTTTGCTTTTCTTTCAAGAGATACTATTGATTTTTATAATAATGATTTAAAGAAATTTAATAAAGATATTAAAAATATTGATTGGAATGCAAGTTCTGCTGATAAAAATGGATTTGAAGATTATATGCTAAAAGAAATTCATGAACAACCTAATGCAATAAGAGAAACTATTGGTTCTCGTTTACCTGAAGATGAACTTTGCAATTTTGATGATTTGAATTTTACAAAAACTTTTTTATCAACTATAAATAAAATATATATAGTTGCTTGTGGTACAGCAATGCATGCAGGTCTTACTGGAAAAATAGCTTTAGAACAACTTTGTAATATCCCTGTTACTGTTGATATAGCTTCAGAATTTAGATATAAAAATCCAATTATAGATAAAAACACTTTATGTATTTTTATTTCACAATCAGGTGAGACTGCTGATACTATTGCTGCATTAAAATTATCAAAATCCAAAGGTGCAACAACTCTTGCAATCTCAAATGTTATTGGTAGTTCTATAACTCGTGAAGCAGATTATTCTATTTATACACATGCTGGTCCTGAAATTGCAGTTGCTTCTACAAAAGCTTATACATCACAACTTATTTTACTTGATATTTTAGCAATATATTTTGCAGAAGTATTAGAATCAACTCCAATCTCAGAACTTTCAAAAATAAAAAAGGAAATATTAAATCTTCCTTCTAAAATTGAAGATACTCTAAATTGTGCATCTGAAATTAAAAATTTTGCAAATGAAATTTATCAAGAGAAAGATGTATTTTTCTTAGGTAGAGGTGTTGACTATAATACTGCTTTAGAAGGTTCCTTAAAATTAAAAGAGATTTCATATATTCATTCTGAAGCATATGCTGCTGGTGAATTAAAACATGGCCCTATTGCTTTAATAGAAAATGGTATTACTGTAATTAGTATTATTACAGATAAAAAATTAGTTGAGAAAACAATTAGTAATATTCAAGAAGTTATTACTCGTGGTGCAAAAACATTAGTTATTACTAATCAGAAATTACCAAGTAATAATATAGATAAAATCATTACTATTCCTGATACTAATGTTTATCTATCTCCTATCCTTTCTATTATTCCTTTACAATTACTTTCTTATTATATTTCAAAAGAAAAAGGATTAGATGTTGATAAACCTAGAAATCTTGCTAAATCTGTAACAGTTGAATAAATAAAAACTCTCTTAAATGAGAGTTTTTTTAATTATATAAATATTTTTGTGGATTTATTGCTACTCCATTTATTCTTATTTCTAAATGTAAGTGTGGTCCTGTTGAGTTTCCTGTTGACCCTACTTCTGCAATTATATCTCCTGCTTTTATTTCTTGCCCCACTTTTGCATATAATGCATTACAGTGTGCATACCAAGATTCTACACCATTTCCATGGTCTATTTTTATTAGATTTCCATATGAACCATTTTTTTGTGAAAATACTACTGTTCCATCTGCTATTGCTTTTATTTTTGTTCCTTTTGCACATGCTATATCTGTTCCCGTATGAGCACCAGATCTAATACTACTTACAGCTCCAAATCTTGATGTTATTTGACCACTTACTGGTGTGCTTTCAATTATAACACCATTTATAACTGGCATTTTACTTTTTTCATCTTCTTCTATAAGTGCTGCTACTTTTTCTTCTACTTGCTCTTGTGCTACTTGAACTGTTTCTAATCCTATATTTTCTAAATTCTCTGTATAATTTGTTGTTACTTGTAAATCTAATTCTATTGAATCTTCTTCATGTTCTTCTTTTATTTGTTGTACTGCATTTTCTGCTTCTTCTATATTTTCTACATAACTTAATGTTTCGTTATTTAATATTACAGCATAATATTTGTATGTTATATTTGCTTTTTCTGCTAATGCTAGTATTATTTCTTCTTCGTTTGTCTCTTGTTTTCTATTTACTAATTTTAATTCATAACTTGGCATTTCAGCTAATGAAACATCTTCTACGTTTTCTACATCCATGTCTAATATTTCATTTTGTATTCTATTTTCTAATTTGTTCTCATCTTTTACATATCCTATCTTTTCTCCAGATAGTGTTACTACATAAATTGGTCTATATTTAAATAAAATAATTGCTATTATTCCTAATAATGCTAATGCCATTATGCTAAAAATTTTACAAATTTCTTTTGTATAGTATTTTAGCTTGTTTTTTAAAATAATATACTCACTCCTTTTTTGTGCGACCAAAATCTATTATACCATAATTATACTGTTTTGGCAACTTCTGTATCCTTTGTAAGCCTCTTTTAATGATTTTTAGGCTTTTTTACTTGATGTTTTTCCAGAATGTATGTATATTTTACTCTTTTTTCCTTGTTTTTATTCATTTTTTCTCTTTTTTTCTATATTTTGTATTATTAACATTATCTGCTTATATTGTGTTTTTTTAATATATATGTTATATTTATTTATATTAATTAGAAAGTGGTTTTAGTATGAAAAAATTAATTGTTACAAATAAATATAATGAAAAAAAATTATCAAAATTGGTTCTAGATTCATATCCAAATTTATCTTTAAATACCTTTTATAAAACACTTCGTCAAAAAGATATAAAAATTAATGGTAATAGAATTAATAAAGATTGCATTATTTTTACTAATGATGAAATATTAATTTATATTTCTGATAATCTTCTTTTTCCTGAATTGGAAATTATTTATGAAGATAATAATATATTAATTATAAATAAACCTATTAATATTGAAGTAACTGGTGATAATAGTTTGACTTCTTTAGTTCATTCTAAATATGCAACTTCAGTTTTTTTACCAATGCCATGTCATAGACTTGACAGAAATACTTCTGGCTTAATTATTTTTGCCAAAAACGAAGCTTCTTTAAATATTATATTGAATAAATTTAAAAATCACGAAATATCTAAGTTTTATTTAGCTTTAGTTTATGGTATTCCTCATGAAAAGACAGCTAGACTTGAAAGCTTTTTATTTAAGGATAATAAAAATTCTGTTGTTTATATTTCTGATTGTTTTAAACCTGGATATCAAAAAATTATTACTTCTTACTCAGTTTTAAAAGAATTTGATAATAATTCTTCATTATTAGAAGTTAATATTGAAACAGGTCGAACTCATCAGATTAGAGCACATTTAGCCCATATTGGATTTCCTATAATTGGTGACGGAAAATATGGTATTAATAAAATAAATAAAGCTTTTGGTGTAAAATATCAACAATTAAAAGCTTATAAATTAGTTTTTAATTTTTCTTCTGATTCTGGAATATTAAATTATTTAAATGGTATGTGTTTTTCTCTTTCTAAGAATTTTTCTTAATTGAGACTAGATTTTTATTAATTTTTATTGTATAATATTTTTGTATGCGAGTATAGTTTAATGGTAGAATCCCATGCTTCCGACCTGGTGGTGAGGGTTCGATTCCCTCTACTCGCTCCATTTGAAATCAACTTACGGACTTAAAAGTTCGTGAGTTTTTATTTTATATAAAACTTTAAAAGTTCTCTT
>CAKPPL010000026.1 GCA_934177555.1 uncultured Clostridia bacterium | reverse complement strand
AGTAGTAGATAGAACAGAGGCAATAAGAGAAGCAATAAAAATGGCAACAAAACTAGACATAATAGTATTAGCAGGAAAAGGACATGAACCATATCAAGAAATTAATGGAGTAAAATATCCATATGATGAAAGAATTATAGTAAAAGAAATAATGGAAGAAAAATAACAGATGAAAGGTTGATAAAATTGGATTTTCAAATAAAATTATTACTATTGTCATTTGCTATAACAGTGATATTAGGAATGATAATTGTACCAATATTAAGAAAATTAAAAGTAGGGCAAATTGAGAGAGAAGACGGACCAGAATCACATTTAAAAAAACAAGGAACACCAACAATGGGTGGAATAATAATAATGCTAGGAATAATAATTGTAACTATATTAGCATATATATATTATAAATCAAGAGATGCAGAATTGGCAAAAAATTTATTACCAATTCTAGGATTAACTATAGGATTTGGAGCTATAGGATTTATAGATGATTTCAAAAAACTAGTATTAAAAAATACTAAAGGATTAAAACCAAGCTTAAAAATGTTAGGGTTATTAATTATATCAGTTGTATATGTATTATATTTAATAAAAGGAATAAACTTAGGCACAGATACATATATTCCAATATTAAAAGAGTATATACACATACCAATTTATGCATATATTCCTTTTGCAATATTAGTAATACTTGCAACAACAAATGCTGTAAATTTAACAGATGGAATAGATGGATTATCAACAAGTGTATGTACAATAATAATTACATGTTTAACAGTAATAGCAACAGTATTTCAAGTTAAAGAAATAGTAGTATTTGGAGCAGGAGTTACAGGAGCAGTTTTAGCATTTTTAATGTTTAATATTTATCCTGCAAGAGTATTTATGGGAGACACAGGATCATTGTTTTTGGGAGGTGTCATATCAGGAATAGCATTATATTTAAAAATGCCATTAATATTATTAGTAATTGCAATAATACCAATAATAGAAACAATATCAGTTATAATACAAGTAGCATATTTCAAAAAAACAGGAAAAAGAATATTTAAAATGGCACCAATACATCATCATTTTGAATTATCAGGATGGAGAGAAAATAAAGTAGTAATGGTATTTAGTATAATAACATTAATAGCAAGTATTATAGGACTACAAATAGTATAACAAAGGAATAAATCAAACCTTGGGAAAGGAAAGAAAAAATGGCAGAAAAAAGAAAAATAAAAGGTTTTTCTAATTTTTTAAATAATCCAGTAGATTTTACATTAGTAATAACAGTACTATTATTATTAACAATGGGACTTATAATGGTTTTATCTGCAAGTTCACCAACATCATTACAAAAATATGAAAATAGTTATTACTTTTTCATAAGACAATTAATTTTCGCAGTTTTAGGAATATTTGGAATGTATTTTGTATCGAAAATTGATTATAGAATATACCAAAAATTTTATAAACCAGCTTGGTGTTTATCAGTACTACTATTATTTGCAGTATTATTAGTTGGGCATGAAAGCCATAATGCGAAAAGATGGATTTATATAACATCAACATTAACATTCCAACCATCAGAAATTGTAAAGTTTTTAATGATAATATATTATGCTGGTATTTTAGTAAAAAATAGAAATGAATTAGGATACTTTTGGAAAGGAATAGTAAAACATTTAGCATGTTTAGTGCCAATAATATTATTACTTTTATTAGAACCACATGTTAGTACATCAATGGTAATAATAATAGTTGTATGTGTGATGATGATAGTAGCTGGATGTAAATTTTGGCAATTTTTCCTATCAGGACTTACAGTAGCAGGAGTTGGAGGAGTATTTGCAACAATATTATATTTTGTTAGCGAAGCATTTAAAAAGAGATTTCAATATGTTGTAATAAGAGTTATAACATTTATGGACCCATGGAAAGAAGCTACTGGAGATGGGTGGCAAGTAATACAAAGTTTATATGCTATAGGTTCAGGAGGATTATTTGGAACAGGATTAGGAGATAGTAAACAAAAGTATTTGTATTTACCAGAACCACACAATGATTTTATATTTTCTGTTTTAGCAGAAGAACTAGGTTTTGTAGGATGTTTAGTGGTTTTCTTATTATTTGCAGTATTTATTTGGAGAGGTGTTTTAATTGCAATGAAAGCTCCAGACATGTTTGGAAGTTTAGTTGCAATAGGTATAACTACATTAGTAGGGATACAGGCAATTATTAATATTGCAGTAGTAACATCATCAATGCCAGCAACAGGAATGCAATTACCATTTTTTAGTTATGGAGGAACAGCATTATTTATATTACTGTGTGAAGTAGGAGTTTTGCTCAGCATTTCAAGAGCAGGTAATAAATAAAAAAGGAGGAAAAAATGAGAGTAATAGTAGCTGCAGCAGGAACAGCAGGACATATAAATCCGGGATTAGCGATTGCAAATGAAATAAAAAAACAAGAAAAAGATTCACAAATAATATTTATTGGAACACCAAGAGGATTAGAAAATGATTTAGTTCCAAGAGCAGGATATGAACTAAAAACAGTTGAAGCATATGGATTAAGTAAACAAATATCAATTACAAATCTAAAAAAAATGTATTCAACATTGCAAGCAACAAAAAAGGTTAGAAAAATAATAAAAGAATTTAAACCAGATATAATAGTAGGAGCTGGTGGATATATATGTGGTCCAGCAGTTTGGGCTGCTCAAAAGGAAAAAATACCAGTTGTTTTGCATGAAAGTAATGCATTTCCGGGAAAAGCAGTGAAAATGTTAGCAAATAAGGCAGAAGAAGTTCTAATATCATTTGAAGAAGCTAGAACAAGAATACCAAAAGCTAAAAAAATTGTATTTACAGGAACACCGGTAAAAATACAGAAAAATGAATATACAAAAGAAGAAAGAAAGAAAATTTTAGATAAAGAAAAAATAAAATCAGATAAGCCAATAATATTAATTTTTGGAGGGAGTCAAGGAGCTCAAAAAATTAATGAGGCAATAATAGGAATATTAGAAAATAAGTTAAATAAAAATTATCAAATTATGTGGGCAACTGGTCCAAAACAATTTGATATAATAAAAGAAGAACTAAGCCAAAAAGACATTAATATAAATAATATAGAAAATGCTAGAATAGTACCATATATATATAATATGGAAGAAATAATGAATGTTTCAGATGTAATAGTAGCAAGAAGTGGAGCAATGACAATTACTGAAATTTCTAATTTAGGAAAACCATCTATATTAGTTCCATTACCAAATGTTAGCCAAGATCATCAACTATATAATGCAAAAGTATTAGAAAATGTAGGAGCTGCTAAAATCATACTAAATAATGAATTAGATAAAGATAATTTGAACGAAGAAATTGAAAAAATAATAACTAATGAAAATTTAAAAAAAGAAATGGGAGAAAAAGCTTATACAAAATCAGTAAAAGATGTACAAGAAAATATTTATAAAGAAATCAAAAAAATAGTAAAAGGTGATAAATAATGGAATTTGACAAATTTGGAGTAATTCTTATAGTTGTGCTAATAGATATAGTGATACTAATAATAAGTGAAATTTTAATAAAAAAATATTTAACTAAAAAAATGATGTTTCCTAAAACAAGATTAATAAAAAGTCCAGGAGTTACAAATGATGATTTAGATATAAATAATAGTATCTTTTTACACATGACAGATGGAATAATAGCATTTGATAGAGATGGAAAAATAGTTTTAATAAATCCTGCAGCGCAAAAAATGCTAAATGTATTGCCAGAACATACTAATTTTGAAGACATATTTGGTAAATTACATCTAAACATAAATTTAGAAAAAATAATATATCTTGAAAATTGGACCAAAACAGAGGAAAAATTTCAAATAGAAGATAGATTTGTAAATGCATATTTTGCACCATTTAAAAAAGAAAATGATAGAACTGTTGGAGTAATAGTTGTAATTCAAGATATAACAGAGCATGTTAAACTAGATAATATGAGAAAAGAATTTATTGCAGATGTATCACATGAATTGAAAACTCCAATAACATCAATAATGGGATATGCAGACACATTATTAGAAGAAGAATATGATAAAGAAACACAAAGTAAATTTTTAAGTGTAATAGCATCAGAAGCAAGAAGAATGGCAAAACTAGTGACAGATTTACTAACATTATCTAAAAATGATAGTAATACTGCAAGAACACAAAAAGAATTGTTTGATTTAGGAGAATTAGTAAAAAAATGTCAGGACAAGCTAGCGATAGAAATAAAAAAGAAGAATCATGAAGTAAAATGCTTCGTAACAGCAGATGTACCACCAGTTTATGCTGATAAAGATGATATAGAGAGAGTGGTTTTAAATATATTAACAAATAGTATAAAATACACTAAAGATAATGGAGAGATTAAAATTTATGTTGGATTTGTATATACAGATGCATATATAAAAATATTTGATAATGGAATTGGAATTCCAGAAGACGATTTGAGTAGAATATTTGAAAGATTTTATAGAGTTGATAAAGCTCGTAGTAGAGAAATGGGTGGAACAGGATTAGGACTTTCTATTGCTAAAGATTTACTTGACAAAAATGGTGGAAGTATTGATATAAAGAGTGAAGTTGGAAAGGGAACAGAAGTAGTTATAAAAGTTCCTACAAAAGTAGTAGAAAAAAACAAATAAATTTGACAAATATTGGAAAAAGTGATATAATAATATTTACATGAGGTTAAAGCCTTAAAAAAATACAAAGGAGATATAATGTATGAAGGACCGGATGGAAATGATCATTGAACTGGCAATGAATATTGCAGAAGAGGTCAACAAAAATGGATATTCAATAAGGATACTATCCACAGAAAAATTAGATTCACAATACTTTAAAGATGTGGATATAATACTTTCAAGAGTATATCATATTGAAAAATATCCTATAGATGATGCATGGATGTTTGTATCATCTGAAAAAAAATCTGTGAAGAAGCAGATTGAAGAACTATATAAAGAAATGAAGGAAGAGTTTAAAAACTTTCCACCAGAGGATATAGATCTTATGGTGGAGTTTATAAAACTCAGAATGCCAGAAAATTAGTCTCCAAACAGTGCTCTATAATAAGGGCACTGTTTTTTCATAATTATATCAATAAAAATATTGAAAAAACTAAAGAGATAATGTATAATAATTAAAGCACAAAACAAGAAGGAGATAAGTAAATGAATTCAAATATAAAAGAAATAATAGAATGGGTAATTTGTATAATAATTGCAGTAATATTAGCATTAATAGTAAGATACTATATAGGAACTCCAACAATAGTACAACAAACATCAATGTATCCAACATTAAAACCAAATGAAAGATTATGGCTAAATAGATTGGGAAGGACAACAAACAAAATGCCACAAAGAGGAGACATAATAACATTTGAAGCACCATCTCAAATAAAAATAGAAAAAGAAGATATAGATTATGATAATGCAGTCGCAAAATATGAAAACGAACCCAAAAGTATATTAGGAAAATTTACATACCATGTATTAGAATTAAATAAAAAAAGTTATATAAAAAGAGTAATTGCATTACCAGGTGAATATGTAGAAATAAAAGAAGGTTCAGTATATATAAATGGAGAAAAACTAGAAGAAGATTACTTACAAGATGGAGTAATCACAGACATGATGAATGGAAGCAAAGATCAAAACTATTTTACTGATTTTACAGTACCAGAAAAATGTGTATTTGCTATGGGAGACAATAGAACAGGAAGTACAGACTGTAGAGCATTTGGATGTATACCACTTGAAAAAATAGAAGGAAAAGTATTATTTAGATTTTGGCCATTAAACAAATTTGGAGGAGTATAATACAAAGTGTTTGAAAAAATATTAGGAAATGAAAGAAACAAACAAATATTAGAAAAAACAATAAAATCAGGAAAAATATCACATAGTTACATATTTTGTGGAATAGATGGGATTGGGAAAAAATTAATAGCATTAGAATATGTAAAAAAAATATTATGTACAGAAAATAAGGAAAATTGTAGATGCAAATCATGCATAGAATTTGATACACAAAACAATCCGGACTTTTTACTAATAGAGCCCAAAGAAGGAAAAGTAAAAATAGAGCAAATAAGAGAAATGCAAAGAAAGATTGCAGAAAAGCCAATAATATCTAGTAAAAAAGCATATATAATAAATAATGCAGAAACAATGACAGTAGAAGCACAGAATTGTTTATTAAAGACATTAGAAGAACCACCAGAATATGCTATAATAATATTAATATGTTCTAGTGAAAATAGCTTATTAAATACAATAAAATCAAGGTGTACAAGGATATATTTTGAAAAATTAACAGAACAAGAAATAATGCAATACTTATCTAATTCAGAAGAAAAAAACATAAATAAAGAACTAATAAAACTATCACAAGGAAGCATAGGCAAAACAATAAAATTATTAGAAAATGCAGAATTATATGTGAATATAGAAGAAATAATAAAAAATACAGAAAAATATAATTTAATAGATATACTAAAAAAATCAGAAGAAATTTATAAATCAAAAGAAGAAATCAATGATATTTTAGAATATATAAATGTACTTTTACTAGAATTAAGCAAGAAAAATATAAAATATATAGAATGCATAAAAATAGTAGAAGACACAAAAAAAAGATTAAAAGCAAATAGCAATTATGATATGTGCATAGATAATATGTTATTTAACATATGGGAGGAAATAAATGAAAAGAATAATAGGGGTTAGATTTAAGAGATTAGGAAAAATATATTTTTTTGACCCAAAATGGTTAGAAGTAAAAAAAGGAGAATACGTTATAGTAGAAACAACACAAGGAGAAGAAATAGCAGAAGTAGTAGTTCCAAATAGAATGCTAGAAGAAGATAAAATAGTAGCACCACTAAAAAAGATAATAAGATTAGCATCACCAAAAGACTTAAAACATGCTGAAGAATGTAAAGAAAAAGAAAAAGAAGCATTTGAAACATGTAATAAAAAGATAAAAGAACATAAATTAGATATGACATTAACAGATGTCGAATATAAATTTGATAATACAAAGATTTTATTCTATTTTACTGCAGATGGAAGAGTAGATTTTCGTGACTTAGTAAAAGATTTAGCAGCAATATATAAAACAAGAATTGAATTAAGACAAATAGGAGTAAGAGATGAAGTAAAAAGAATTGGTGGAAATGGAGTTTGTGGAAGAGAATTATGTTGTTGTTCTTTTTTAAGTGATTTTGAAACAGTTTCAATAAAAATGGCAAAAGAACAAAATATATCATTAAATCCATCAAAAATTTCAGGAAATTGTGGAAGATTAATGTGTTGTTTAAAATATGAACAAGAAGTATATGAAGATAAACTAAAAAAATTACCTAATATAGGTGCAATAGTAAAAACTACTGATGGAAAAGGAGAAGTAGATGGAGTAGAAACTCTAAAAGAACTTGTAAGAGTAAGATTTAAAGATGGAGAATTAATTAAATTCAAAAAATACAATGTAGATGAAATTACAGTTATAAAAGATATAGTAAAAGAACACACAGATGAAGAAGAAAAAGAATATCAAAAAGAATTAAAAGAATTAGAAAAATTGGAAAAACAAGATTTGAAAACAAAAAGTAAAGAATAATAAATATAATTAAGTGAAAGGTGGTGGGAAAAATGGCATATAAAATTCAATGTGATAAATGTATAAGCTGTGGAGCTTGTGCTGCAAATTGTCCAGTAGGATGTATATCACAAGGCGATACATGTTTTGTTATAGATGAATCAGCTTGTATAAGTTGTGGAACATGTGCAGGTGTTTGCCCAGTTGAAGCACCAGTTGAAAACGAATAATAAAAAAGCGAAATTTTATTTCGCTTTTTTATTTGTTTTCTTATAATTTAATATATATATTAAGATATATGAAATAGAGTAAAGTATATAAAAATGTAATATATTAGGAGTTTTATAATAAGCTTTAATTATATTAAATAAATTATGAGAATAACTAAATGCAAGAATATGAGGAAAAATTAATATAATACATATATAACCACATAAAAACTTTATATTAGTATTTAACGTACTATTAATAATAAAATAAGCAATAGTTATAGAAATACCTAATATAATTGAAAAATTAAGATAAGCAGTAGATATATAATTTAAACCTTGTTGCATATAATCATGAACAGAAAGACCAAGTGTATCATAATATTCTGCTATTGAATGGTAATTGCTGTTATTTTCATAATATGAACTATCAAGACTTGAATCTAAGACATTCTTATAATTTGCAATAGTATCGCCAAGTTCTTTAATTTTAGTACTATCTAAATTCATAATTTTATCAGAAGTATCATTTGTAAATAGATATAAATTATTTAATTTGCAATATTTAAAAAATAAAGATAAAGTTAAAAGTAGATAAATGATAATAAATGACATAATAAAAATTAATAACAGTTTTAAACAGTTTTTCATAAAAAATCCACCTTTATAAAAATATGGTATCAAATGCAAATAAATAAAACAATAGAAGTCACAAAAAGTCACAAAATGAATATAATATTTAAGGGGGATAAAAATGTTCTGCAGAAAAACACATTGTAGAGGTATGCAAAATGGAGATATAAATATAGAAGAATTGCAAGATAAAATAAAGCAAGGAGCAATACTAATAGATGTAAGAAGTAAACAAGAATATAATGAAGGGCATTTACAAGGAGCAATAAATATACCAGAATATGAAATAACAAGAAGAGTACAAAATGAAATACCAAAAAAGAATCAATTAATAGTAATATATTGTGAATATGGTACAAGAAGTAGAAACACATATATAAGAATGAGACAAATGGGATATACAAATGTATATAGTTTATATGGAGGATTAGAATCATTACAAAATATATAAAAAAGAAGATAATAGACAATAAAAAGTTCTATTATCTTTTTCTTTTCCATATAATAATAAAAAGAGAAAGGAAAAATTAAATTATGGAAGAGAAGATTTCAAAAAATTCAATAAATATAATAAAAGGAGTAATAATATCAATTATTAGTACATTAGTATTTTTAATAATATTATCACTTGTATTAACATATACAAATATAAGTGAAAAAATAATAAATCCATGTATAATAGTAATTACAGCAATAAGTATATTTATAGGAAGTTCAATAGGAAACTTAAAATTAAAGAAAAATGGATTGCTAAATGGTGCAATAATAGGTGGAATATATTTGATAAGTATATATATTATATCAAGTATTATAAACCAAAACTTCACATTCACAATTCAATCAGTAATAATAATAGTTTCAGGAATGATATGTGGAATGTTTGGTGGAATAATAGGTGTAAATAAATAATGGAAAAAATATGAAAAAACAGTTGATATTTTCCAAAAATTAATGTAAAATCTATAAAGGCAAGGAGGCAAAAATGATTACATTAGAAGATGTTATGGAAAATGAAGAAGTTCAAGCATTTGTACATGCTTCTCAAAAGCAATTAAAAGCATTAGGATATACAGAGCATTCAAATAGACATATAGGTATAGTATCAAAAAGAACAGGAGAGATATTAACAAAATTAGGATTTGATGAAAAAACAGTAGAATTAGGCAAAATAGCTGGATATTTGCATGATATAGGAAATTGTGTCAACAGGGTAGATCATGCACACAGTGGTGCAATATTAGCATATAACATTCTAAAAGAAATGGGAATGCCAGCAGAAGATAGAACTGAAATTGTAATGGCAATAGGAAATCATGATGAAAAAACAGGTACAGCAGTAAGTGACATATCTGCAGCATTAATATTAGCAGATAAATCTGATGTACATAGAGATAGAGTAATAAAAACTAATATGTCAACATTTGATATACATGATAGAGTAAACTATGCAGTAACAAATGCAGAAATAGATATAGAAGAAAAAGAAAGAAAAGTAATATTAAATTTAACAATAGATACACAAATATGTCCAGTTTTAGACTATTTTCAAATATTTATGGATAGAACTATGATGAGTAAATATGCTGCTAAATACTTAAATATATGGTTTGAATTAGTAATAAATGGAACAAAACTTTTATAAAAGAGGAAGGAAGTAGAAAATGAAAAAAATAAAAACAATAACAATTATACTAGCAATAATTTTAATATCATTAATAGCACTTGCAGGTATATATATGCAAACACAAAATAGAATGGAAAACAAAGTTAAAGATTATCAATTAAGTAAGGAAATTGGAGCAAGAAGAGTAATAGAACTAAAAGTAGTAGATAGCACATCAAAAGATAGTGATGGAAACTCAAAAAAAGACCAAGATGCATCAATACTAACTGAAGAAAATTATGAAATAGTAAAAAATACAATAGAAAAAAGATTAAAAAATCTAAAAGCACAAGATTATGTAATATCTTTAAATAAAGAAAATGGAACAATAATAGTTGAATTATCTGAAAATGATAATACAGATTTATATGCATATTATTTAACAGCAAAAAGTTCAGTAGAAATAACAGAAAAAGACACAGAAACAGAATTAATAAATGATTCTATGATAGAAAGTGCACAATATAGTTATAATACAACTGGCACAGATGGAAAATATCAAGTGTATTTAGAAGCAAAACTTACAAAAGAAGGACAAGCTAAAATAGAAGAATTATCAAAAGATTATGAATTTTTAGCTGATGAAATTGACAAAATAGAAGATAGTCAAAAGAGTGATGAGAACGAATCAACAGAAGATAAATCAACAGAAGAAACTAAAAAAATAACAGTACTAAAAATAGCTGGAACAGAATATGACATTCAAAAAATAGAAAAAGATAAACTAAAAATAAAAATAGGTGGAGAAACATCTAATACAACATCAGTTAATAATAATATATCAAAAGCAGCAGAACTTGCAATGCTAGTTGATTCTGGAAAGTATCCAGTAGAATACGAAGTAGAAAATAATAGATATGTATATTCAGATATAACAACAAATCAAATATTATACTTTGTATTAATAGTAGGGGTAATACTATTAGTAATATTATTTGTTATTATTCTAAAATATAAAATGAATGGATTATTATCAAGTATTGCATTTATAGGATTTCTTGCAATATATTCACTTCTAATTAGATATACAAATGTAATTATATCAATAGATGGAATTGGAGCAGTACTAATTATAATAGGACTATATTTGAGCTTAAACCAAAAAATATTAAATGAGATTAAGAATGGAAACAATGTAAAACAATCCGTATATACTACATATCAAAAAATGTTTATAAAATTAATACCAATAATGATAATAACTATTGTTTTCTGTTTATCAGGTTGGACAAATTTAAGTAGTTTTGGAATGATAATGTTTTGGGGATTGATATTAACAACAATCTATACTGTAACAATAACAAAAACATTATTAAATCTTAAAGAAAGCAAATAGGAGGCAGTAAATGAAACAATTAATAAACAAAAATAAAAAACTTTGCATTATTGCAATAATAGCAATAGTAATAATTATAATTGGAATAATAGTAATAGCTACAAAAGGTTTTAATAAAGAATTAAAATATAGTCAAACACAAAGTATTGATATATATGTCGAGCAAGAAGTTGATAGAGATAAAATAAAAGATATTGCGAATGAAGTTTTAGGCAAAGAAAATATGATAGAAGTTATTGAAATATATCAAGATTTAGTAAATATTAGAGCAAAAAACATATCTGATGAACAAAAAGATACAATAATTAGTAAAATAAAAGAAAATTATGAATTTTCACAAACATCAGAAAATACAACTATAAAAACAGTACCTGAAACAAGAATAAAAGATATGTATAAAAAATATATAATTCCATTTGTTATATCAGCAATATTAGTATTAATATATATAACAATTAGATATTACAAAAAAGGAATAGTAAATACAATAACAAGAACAATAATGATACCAATAATATCTGAATTAGTATTATTAAGTATAATGGCAATTATAAGATTTCCAATTGGAAGATTTACACCAGTATTATTTACTGTTGTATACATAATTTCAGTTATATTTACAATAAATAAAATAGAAAAATTAGAAGATAAAAATGTAAGCGAATAAGCTTACATTTTTTAAAATCGGAAAAATTTGCTAAAAGTATTGACATATAAGGAAAAAAATTATATAATAATTAAGCATGAATTGTAGCGTTGAAGCTGAATGTGGCTACACTATTACAGTGGAGGGAACTTCAGTGGAGTATGTCTTGGCTAGACCAGGCGGTAAGTTTATATAAAATAGAACACTTATCCCAGAATAATCATGCGATTTTTGGGATTTTATAATGGGTTATCACAAAACACCAGGATGTGTTATAACTTGCCAACGCGTAATTTTAAATAAAAAATATTAAGAGGAGGGAAAAATTACAATGGCAAATTCAGTTGTATCAAGTGAAAAAATTAGAATAAGATTAAAAGCTTATGATCATGTAGTTTTAGATCAGTCTGCTGAGAAAATAGTAGATACTGCTAAAAAAACAGGAGCAAAAGTATCAGGTCCTATTCCATTACCAACACAAAAAGAAATCGTAACAATCTTACGTTCTCCACACAAACACAAAGACTCAAGAGAACAATTTGAAATGAGAACACATAAAAGAGTTATCGATATACTTTACCCAACACAAAAAACAATGGATAGTTTAATGAAACTAGAACTACCAGCAGGTGTTGATATAGAAATAAAAAATTAGTTTCAAATTAAATCAAACCAAGCTGATAAAATAATCAGCCAATAGTAGGAGGAATAAAAAATGAAAAAAGCATTAATAGGTAAAAAACTAGGAATGACACAAATATTCGGTGAAAATGGTGTAGTAATACCAGTTACAGTAATCGAAGCAGGTCCATGTGTAGTTGCTCAAGTAAAAACATTAGAAAATGATGGATATGAAGCAGTACAATTAGGATTTGGAGAAGTTAAAGAAAACAAATTAAACAAACCAGAAAAAGGACATTTTGCAAAAGCAAATATAGCACCTAAAAAACATTTAAGAGAATTCAGACTAGATTCAATAGAAGGAATCAAAGTTGGAGATGAATTTAAAGCTGATGTTTTTGTAGAAGGTGAAAAAATAGATATACAAGGTACATCAAAAGGAAAAGGATTCCAAGGTGTAATAAAAAGACATGGTCAACATAGAGGACCAATGGGACATGGATCAATGTATCATAGAAGACCAGGTTCAATGGGACCAACATCAACACCAGGTAGAGTATTTAAAGGTAAAAAACTTCCAGGACATATGGGACATGTTACAGTTACAATACAAAACTTAGATGTTGTAAAAGTAGATATGGATAAAAACGTAATATTAGTAAAAGGTAGTGTACCAGGAGCTAAAGGAGCTATCTTAAAAATAAAATCAGCTGTAAAAGCAAGAGTATAATAGAAAAGGAGGAAATACGAAATGCCAAAAGTAGATGTATATAACATGCAAGGTAAAAAAGTTAGTGATGTAGAATTAAATGAAGCTGTATTTGGTATTGAGCCAAATGAAAATATCGTTCACAGTGT
This sequence comes from uncultured Clostridia bacterium, assembly GCA_934177555.1. Taxonomy (GTDB): domain Bacteria; phylum Bacillota; class Clostridia; order TANB77; family CAG-508; genus CAG-269. The sequence goes on along the minus strand of CAKPPL010000026.1, from coordinate 616 downwards.
ATTAGTAAACTACTTAGCTAATCAAAGACAAGGTACACAAAGTACAAAAACAAGAGCAGAAGTTCGTGGTGGTGGAAGAAAACCATGGAGACAAAAAGGAACAGGTAGAGCAAGACAAGGTAGTATACGTGCTCCACAATGGATAAAAGGTGGTATAGCTTTAGGACCAAAACCACGTTCATATAAATATAGAGTTAACAAAAAAGAAAAACAACTTGCAATAAGATCATTATTAAGTGCAAAAGTATTAGATAATGAATTAACAGTTGTTGATAAATTAGAAGTTAAAGAACCAAAAACAAAAATAATGGTAAAAGCATTAACAGATTTAAAAATTGAAGGAAAAACATTAATCATAACAGCAGAAAAAAATGAAAATGTTTACTTATCAAGTAGAAATATAGAAGGAGTTAAAACAATTAACTTAAATATGATAAATGTATTTGATTTATTAAACTGCAATAAATTAGTATTACCATTAGATACTGTTAAGAAATTAGAGGAGGTGTATGCCTAATGTTACCAGAAGAAATAATAATTAGACCAGTAATAACTGAAAAAAGTAATGATGAAATGCAATCAGGAAAATACACTTTCGAAGTTAACAAAAAAGCAA
>CAKPPL010000025.1 GCA_934177555.1 uncultured Clostridia bacterium | reverse complement strand
CGAAGATTAGAAAAAGTATCAAAAACTTGGATGTTTTTGATACTTTTTTGTAAAATTTGCAAGACAAATATACGGTTAAAAAACCGTTATCATATTATGGTAACTATGAAAATAAAAATCAAACATCATAGAGCAGAAAATTAAATTTAAGAGTGAAATCCACGGTATTGTAATAACATCTGTATATAGATATTGATAAGTAAATTATATAAAAAGGGATGCTTTTTTGCAATATATAGAAAAACGATGAGAATAAAAAATAAGGAAAAGAAGGATTTAGACAAGTAATATGTCTATAACCTTCTTTTAAAAAAAGTGTCCGGATATCAGATTAGTTTATTATATATAGATACCAACAAAATAAAAAATAGTAAGTTAAAACCTTGCTATTTTTTTTATTGCATAGTAAAATGTAAACAGAAAAAAATTAATATAAGAAAGGGAAAGAAATGAATAAAAAATGGCAAATAAATCAAATAGAAAATGAAAAAGTAGAAGAGATATCAAATAAATATAAAGTAAATAAACTATTAGCTCAAATATTAGTAAATAGAGAAATAACTGAAGAAGAAGCAGTAAGAAAATTTTTAAAGCCAACGAGAAATGATTTTTATAATCCTTATGAAATGCCAGATATGGAAATAGCAGTAAAAAGAATATTACAAGCAATAGAAAAAAAAGAAAAAATAATAATATATGGAGACTATGATGTAGATGGAATTACAAGTGTAACAGTATTAAAAAGCTTTTTAGAAGAAAGAGGAATAAAAGTAGATGAGTATATTCCAAACAGATTAGAAGAAGGATATGGGCTAAATAAAAAAGCAGTAGAAGAAATTGCCAATAAAAAATACACATTAATGATAACGGTAGACTGTGGAATATCTGCAGTAGAAGAAGTAAAATATGCAAATGAACTTGGAATAGAAACAATAATAACAGATCACCATGAACCGGGAAATGAATTACCACAAGCCTTAGCAGTGGTTGATGCCAAAAGAAAAGACAACAAATATCCATTTAGAAATCTAGCAGGAGTAGGTGTAGTATTTAAGTTAATACAAGCGATAGGTCAAAAGTTAGGATTAGAAGAAAAAGAATATTTAAAATATTTAGATATAGTATGTGTAGGAACAATATCAGATATAGTACCATTAGTAGATGAAAATAGAGTTATTGTTAAATTAGGACTAAAATTAGTAGAACAAACAAAAAATTTAGGATTAAGAGCTATATTACAAGCATCAGGATATAATAAAATAGACTCAAATACAATCTCATTTGGAGTAGCTCCAAGAATAAATGCATGTGGAAGAATGGGACATCAAGAAGAAGCATTAAAATTGTTTTTATCCAAAGAGATTCAAGAAGTAAATGAATTAACTCAAAAACTAAATGATTACAATAAATTAAGACAAGAAACAGAAAAAAACATATATAGTGATGCATTAAAACAAATAGAAGAAAATAATCTAACAGAAAAAGATACAATAGTATTAATGGGTAAAAATTGGCATCATGGAGTAATAGGAATAGTTTCATCCAAAATAACAGAATTATATTTTAAACCAAGTATATTATTATGTGAAGAAAATGATATTGGAAAAGGATCTGGAAGAAGTATACCTGGATTTGATTTATATGAAGCTCTTACAGAATGTAGTGATTTAATAGAAAAATTTGGTGGACATTCTATGGCAGTTGGTATAAATATTCAAAAAGATAAATTTGAATTATTTAAAGAGAAATTAGAAAACATAGCTAAACAAAAAGAAATAGAACAAATTGTACCAATTTTAAAAATTGATGCACAAATAAATTTAGATGAATTAGATAGAGAAATGGTAGAAAGTTTATCAGAATTAGAGCCATATGGAGAAGAAAATAAAATGCCATTATTTGCATTTAAAAATCTTAGAATTGACTCAATAAGAGCTTTATCAGAAGGAAAACATTTAAAATTAACTTTAAAAGATAATAAAAATATTGTAAATGCAATAGGATTTAATTTAGGAGAATTGGTTAATTACTATAAAATAGGAGATAAGATAGATGTAGTAGGAAATTTAGAGATTAATACATTTAATGGAGCAAGTAATGTGCAAATAAATATAAAAGATATAATGAAGTCATTATAAAGTAAGCTGTTAGGGGGGATAAATATGACAGAAAATTATACAATAAAAGATATAATAGATAAAGTAAAGAAAAATAAAAGATGGCCAGATACAAAAATAATTCAAAAAGCTTATAATTATGCAGTTTCAAAACATGGAGATCAAAAAAGAAAATCAGGAGAACCTTATATGATACATCCTGTAGATGTAGCATATACTATAGCTGAAATAGGACTAGATGAGAAAACAATTTGTGCAGCATTATTACATGATGTTGTTGAAGATACAGATGCAACATATGATGATTTAAAAAATGAATTTGGACAAGAAGTTGCAGAAATGGTAGATGGTGTAACTAAACTAAAACAAATACAATATGCTTCAATAGAAGAACATCAAGTAGAAAATTACAGAAAAATGTTCTTAGCAATGGGAAAAGATATAAGAGTAATAATAATAAAATTAGCAGATAGATTACATAATATGAGAACATTAGAATTTTTAAAAAGAGATAGACAAATTGCAATAGCACAAGAAACGATGCAACTTTATGCACCATTAGCAAATAGACTTGGATTATATGCAATGAAATGGGAATTAGAAGATTTAGGATTTAAGTATTTACATCCAGAAGAATATGCAGAATTAATAAAAGGAATAGAACAAAAAAGAGAACAGAGATTAAAATTTATAGAAAAAATAATGAATGATATAAGAGTTCAACTAAAAAAACAAAAAATTGAGGCAGAAGTTACAGGAAGAGCAAAACATTTATATAGTATATATAGAAAAATGATAAGAGACAACAAAACTCTTGATCAAATATATGATTTATTTGCTTTAAGAATAATTGTAAATTCAGTTAAAGATTGCTATGCAGCATTAGGAGTTGTACATGAAATGTATAATCCTATGCCAGGAAGATTTAAAGATTATATAGCTGTACCAAAACCAAATATGTATCAATCAATACACACAACATTGCTAGGAGAAAAAGGAACACCATTTGAGGTACAAATACGTACATGGGATATGCATAGAATAGCAGAATATGGTATTGCTGCACATTGGGCATATAAAGAGGCAAACTATGGTAGTAAAAAAGGTCAAAAAGTAGTAAGTGTACAAGAGGACAAATTGGCATGGTTAAGAGAAACTTTAGAATGGCAACAAGAAATGCAAGATCCTCAACAATTTCTAGAAACACTAAAAACAGAATTGTTTGAAGATGAAGTATATGTATTTACACCTAAAGGAGCGATAAAAGTATTACCAAGAGGTGCAACACCAATAGATTTTGCATATAGCATACATGCAGAAATTGGAAATCATATGACAGGTGCAAAAATAAATAGTAAAATGGTACCAATAATAACACCAATAAAAAATGGTGATATTATTGAAATTATAACATCAGAAAATTCAAAAGGGCCTAGTATGGACTGGTTAAAATTTGTAAAGAGTACTAGTGCTAAAAATAGAATACAACAATGGTTTAAAAAAGAAAGAAAAGCAGAAAATATTGAAAAAGGAAAAGAATCTATTGAAAGAGAGCTAAAAAGAATAGGAATAAGCCATGCAGATTTATTTAAAACAGAATATATTAATCCAATGTTAGATAGGTATAAATATAAAAATCTTGAAGAAATGTATGCAGCAGTTGGCTTTGGTTCAATGTCTGCAACTAAAATAATAGCAAGAATGCTAATAGAATATAGAAAAGAACATAAAGAAGATACAATAGAAGAAAAAATAGAAGAATTAGAAACAAATAAAAATAGAAATATAAAACCATCAAGTTCAGGAATAATTGTAAAAGGGATTGATAATTGTTTGGTAAAATTATCAAAATGTTGTAATCCACTTCCAGGAGATGAAATTATAGGATATATTACAAAAGGAAGAGGAGTATCTGTTCATAGAAAAGATTGTGTAAATATAAATGAATTATTAAAAGAAGAAAATAGAATAATAGATGTACAATGGTATAATGAAGAAAAAGTAAAATATACAGTAGAGATAGAAATTTTTGCAAATGACAGAAATGGACTATTAGCAGATATTGTTCAAAAAATAAATGAATCTAAAGCAAAGATTTTAGGTGTTAATGCAAAAGCAACAAAAGAAAGAATTGCAGTAACTGAGGTAACAATAGAAGTGGACAGCTTAGATAGCTTAAATAAAATAATAAGAGAACTTAGAAAAATAGATAGTGTTTATGAAGTAAATAGAAAAAAATAAAACAAAAGAAAGAGGTATAAGAATGATTTTAAAAGAACTAAAGATTTCTACTTGGGTAGGAGATGCAACAAATTGTTATATTGTACAAGATGAGAAAACAAAAGAAACAATGGTAGTTGATCCGGCAGGAGATGCTGACAAAATCATAGAAATGTTAGATATATTACAAGCAAAACTCAAATATATTTATTTAACACATTGCCATGGAGATCATATTGGTGGAGTAAATGAATTAAAAGAAAAATATGGAGGACAAATTGTTGCTGAAAGAAAAGCAGCAGAAAATTTATTAGACCCTAATATTAATTTAACTTCATATCTTGGAATGGATAGTCTTTCAATACAAACTGATTGTAGAGTAGATGAGGGAGATTTAATTCATTTAGGAGAATTGGAATTTAAAGTAATTCATACTCCTGGACACACCTCAGGAGGTTCATGTTTGTATTGCGAAGAAGAAAAATTATTATTTTCAGGAGATACACTATTTAGAGGAACATGGGGAAGAACAGATGTACCAACAGGAGATTTTGATGAAGTAATAAATTCAATTACTAAAAAATTAATAATATTACCAGATGAAACAATAGTATATCCTGGACATGGAAAAAGCACAATGATAAGAGAAGAAAAGCCAATATATTTGGAATTAAAACCAAGACTTTTATAAAATTAAGAGTTCTAAACAATAAACATTAAACATATAATATATATAGGACATTATGACAAGGAGAAATATATGTTTAATGTTACAGTAATAAATGTAAAAAAATCAATAAAACATATGATAATATTAATAATAATGTTATTATTAATGTTGTCAGTTACGAAATTTAATACAAAAATTAATAAAAGTGAAATTTCAAAAATCAATATATCAGAAAAACTTATACAATGCTTAAATATGGAAATACCAGCTATTGAATATTCTTATTATAATTCTAATAATACATTAAAAGAAGATAAAGAAGAAAATGAAGAAAGCATTATTGGTAAAATATTAGATATAGAATTATCAAAAGTACAAAATAAGGAGAAAGAAATAGAAGAAGTTCAAAAAGAACTTCCACAAACTCAAGATACAAGAGAAGAACAAGAAGAGGTAAGTACAAATGTAAGCACAGAGAATGTTACCCAAAATCCAATAAAAGAAAGTTACAATTTAGAAATAGGTGGTACAAAAATCAAAAATGAGACATCATTCGAAATAGGTGAGAATATATTAAATAATGCATTAGATATAAACATGGATAATATAATGATTTTTCATACACATACATGTGAAAGCTATACACCAAGTGAACAATATCAATATGAACAAACAGGAAATTTTAGAACAACAGATTTAGAATTTTCAGTTGTAAGAGTGGGAGATGAATTGACTAATTATTTAACAGGATATGGATTTAATGTAAAACATGATAAAACATTTCATGATTATCCTGCTTATACAGGTTCATATACTAGGTCAAAAGAAACAGTTTCAAATTTATTAAAAGAAACGCCAAGTGATATAATAATAGATTTACATAGAGATGCAATAGGTAGTAAAAGTAATTATGATCCAAGTGTGAAAATTGGAGAAGATGTAGTAGCACAATTAATGTTTGTTATAGGTACAAATGGCGGTGGACTATATCATCCCAATTGGCAATCTAATTTAGAATTTGCAATAAAAGTACAACAAAAAGCAAATGAAATATATCCAGGACTTTTTAAACCAATAATAATAAGAAATTCTAGATATAATCAACATTTAGGAAAGGCAGCATGTATTATTGAAGTTGGAGCAACGGGAAATACATTAGAACAGTGTATTAAAAGTATGAAATATTTATCTAAAGTTTTTAGTGAGTTAAAATAAAAGAAAGTCAATTCAAATTACTTTTGAATTGACTTCTTATAATATGCACATTCTGAATTTGTACATAGAATTGAAGTAGAAATAATATCATAGGAACATTTTCCATCTATTTGATAAATACAATTTAAAGTACAATTTATATTTGTCAAAGATATCACCTCTTACAATAATATTATGTTCAATTAATAAAAAAATATACAAAATAATTATTTATTTTTATAAAATTTGCAATATTGTTTCACTGTACAAATATCACATTTTGGTTTACGAGAATCACAAGTATTTCTACCATGCCAGACAAAAAGATGATTTATATCTTTTAAATATTCTTTTGGAAATATTTTTAATAAATCTTGTTCGATTTTTTCAGGATCACTTTGATTAGAAAGTCCGATTCGGTTAGAAATTCTTTTTGCATGTGTGTCAACTGCAATTCCATTAGCAATTCCAAAAGCTTCTAATAAAATGACATTAGCACTTTTCCTTCCAACACCTGCAAGTGTTAATAAATCTTCCATTTTTTGTGGAACTATTCCATTAAAGTTATTTAAAATTTGATTTGCACATAATTTTATATTTTTTGCTTTATTTTTATAAAATCCACATGGATGAATTATTTTTTCTAATTCAGTTATATCAATATTTGCAAAATCTTCAATTTCTTTACATTTTTCAAATAGTAATGGTGTAGTTTTATTAACTCTTTCATCTGTACATTGAGCTGATAACATTACAGCAACAACCATTTGAAATGGTGTATTAAAATCTAAACTACATGTTGCATCTGGATATGTAGTTTTTAATATTTTAACAAAATCATTAATTTCATTTTTTGTCATTATATTGTTCCTCTAATAATAAATCTATAATTTTAGGATATATTGTGTTTGCATTTTTTTTCCAATTATCAGAAATTTGTTTTGCTCTTTCTCTTGAACCAGCAAATGCAGATACTTCAAAAATAACATCATTTTTTTCTACAATTTTACATGTTACAGTATAATCACTTTCATTTTTTGGAGTATATTCTGTAATTATAGATGCTTCTTCTTCTATTGATGATATAGTATCTTTAAAAGCATTGTCAGCTTTTAGTTTTAAAATACCTGGTAAAAGAGATTTTGTTAAAGATAATGCATTTTGACCTTCTGAAGTAATTTTGATAAATGTATCTTCGTCTTTTGTAAAAGAACCAATTAGATTTGTTTCTATTAAATCTGTAACTAATTCTTGAAAATAGAAGTAATTAATGTTATTAGCAATTGAAATTATTTTATATAGATTATCACTTTTTATACCGTCAGAAATTTTATTTAATAGATATAAAATTAGTACTTTATTTTCTGCTAAATCTTCATTAGATTGATTCATAAAATGCCTCCTTTTTCAAATTTCTGTCAATATTATATCATGTTAGAGTCTAATAGTAAAGAATTGTGTCAAAAAAAGTAAAAAACACATATACTATAATAGCCTGAAAATAGAGGTGATTATATGCATGAAATAAAGAAAAATGATATAGTAACGAGAAAATCATATCAAAATGATGTGGTATTTTATGTGAAAAATATTTTAAAATTATCGAACAAACAAAAAATTGCAATATTAAAAGGCATTGAATTAAGAATTGAAGCAGATGCACCAGTGGAGGATTTGCAATTAATTACAAAAGAAAAAATTATTAAATATGAAAAAGATTTTGAAAATATAGCAAATAATATAAATGTTAAAGAAAAAAATAAAAATTACAGAAGAAAAGAAATTATATATACAGGAAGAATATTACATTTAGATGGAGACAAAAGGTATAGTGAAAAATCAGTAAAATATTACAGAAAAATGGGATTACAAGCAATGGTAAAAAATATATCAGAAAGCAAGCAATCTAAAGTTGTATATAAATTATTATCAATCTATAATCCAGATATATTGGTAATTACTGGTCATGATGGAATGATAAAAAAAGGGGTAAGATATAATGATTTATTAAATTATAGGAATTCAAAATATTTTATTTCAACAGTAAAAGAGGCAAGAAGATATGATAAGACACACGGAAATAATCTTGTAATATTTGCTGGAGCATGCCAGAGTTATTTTGAAGCAATAATGGAAGCTGGAGCAAATTTTGCATCATCACCAGCAAGAATTTTAATAGATTTTCTAGACCCTCTTATTGTAGCTAAAAATATAGCAATAACAGATAAGAATAAATATATTAATATAGATGATTTTGTTAATGAATTAAGAGATGGAAAAAAGGGGATAAATGGAATTGGAGCAATAGGAAAAAGAAATGTAATATTTTTGTAATACAAATGTAATACAAATGTAATATAAACAAAAACGATTGCTAAAACCATTGATATGAGCTGAATACAAAGAAATTACAAAAAAATACAGACTTTGACAAAATCACCTACGAATGATATACTTAAACTAGATTAAGCAAAGTAGGTGATTTAATGATTTGTAAGACTGATATAACAAATGTAAAAACAGATATTCTGGATAAAGTAGGTCAAAAGATAATTGTTAAAGGTTCATTAGGAAGAAGCAGAGAATTTGAAAAAGAAGGTACAATAGAAAAAGCATATCCTAATATTTTTGTAGTAAAATATGAAGATAATAATAGAACAGTTTCATATACATATACAGATTTACTTACTAGAACAGTAGAAGTTGATGTATTTGATGGAGAAAGTTATAGTCCATTGGTGCCACCAATGCTAATAGAAAGTAAAAGAAGAATGAGAGTAAAAGAGCAATTAGTATAATTTGCTCTTTTTTTGTAACAAAAAATAAGAATACTCATAAAATAACCTAAGAAAGGATAGTGATAAAATGAATGACTCATTATATGAAGAATATATGAGAAATGTATTAGGATATGAGATGCTACAGCAAGATTCTAGACAAACAAATATAGAATTAGAAAATTGTTATCCAGATATATATAATTTAGTATATCCAATGGTACAAAAGACATGTATGCAAAGTAATAGACCAATGACACGAGAAAATATAGAAAGTATGACAAATGAAATTTATTTTTCAATAGAGAGTGAAGAGAGAGGAGAAGACAAAAAAGAAAATAGGCAAGTAATTAGAAACCAAGGATTAAATGATTTAATTAGAATTTTAATATTAAGAGAAATATTAGGAAGACCTAATTTTCCACCACCACCTCCAGGAAGGCCACCTCGCCCACCAATGAGACCACCAAGACCAGGAATGAGATATTTATATGAAGATAGGTATGATAATTTTTTTGAATAGCAAAAATAAAAGAAAATCTAGTAATTTCTAGATTTTCTTTTTTTATATTATTCCCATTCAATAGTTGCAGGTGGTTTAGAGGTTATGTCATAAACTACTCTATTAACATGTTTTACTTCATTTACAATTCTACTTGAAACTTTTTCTAATATTTCATAAGGAATTTTACTCCAAACACCAGTCATAAAATCAGTTGTTTCAACAGCTCTTAAGGCAACAGTATAATCATAGGTTCTTTCATCTCCCATAACTCCAACAGATTTTAAATTTGTAAGTACAGCAAAATATTGATTTATATTTTTGTTTAAACCAGCATTTGCAATTTCTTCTCTAAAAATACTATCAGCATCTTTTAATATAGAAAGTTTATCATCTGTAATGTCTCCAATTATTCTTATTGCTAGTCCTGGACCAGGGAATGGTTGTCTATACACTAGATTTTCAGGAATTCCAAGTTCTAACCCTGTTTTTCTAACCTCATCTTTAAATAAATTTCTTAAAGGTTCAACAATTTCTTTAAAATCCACATAATCTGGAAGACCACCAACATTATGATGACTTTTTATAACAGCACTTTTTCCAAGTCCACTTTCTATTACATCAGGATAAATTGTTCCTTGAACTAAAAAGTCAACAGTACCAATTTTTTTTGCTTCTGCTTCAAAAACTCGAATAAATTCTTCACCAATAATTTTTCTTTTTTTCTCAGGATCTGTAACTCCTGCTAATTTTTCTAAAAATCTATCTTTGGCATCTACTCGTATAAAATTCAAGTCATAATTTTCAGTAAAGATTTTTTCAACTTCATCACCTTCATTTTTTCTAAGTAGACCATGATCAACAAAAATACAGGTTAAATTTTTTCCAATAGCTTTACTTAGTAAAACTGCTGCAACAGAAGAATCTACACCTCCTGATAGGGCACATAAAGCTTTTTTATCACCGATTTTTTCTTTTAATGTTTTTATTGAATCTTCAACAAATGAAGACATAACCCAATCACCAGAACAATTACAGATATTATATAAAAAGTTTTTTATTACAAGTGAACCATTTATAGAATTATTTACTTCTGGGTGGAATTGAATTCCATATAATTTTTTTTCACTATTTTCCATTGCTGCATTTGGACATACAGATGTATAACCAATTCTTTTAAAACCTTCTGGGACTTGTTCAACATAATCAGTATGACTCATTAAGAATATATTTTGATTTTCAAATCCATCAAATAAAAGAGAAGTATTATCTATATTTACAGATGTTTCTCCATATTCTCTTGTTGTAGCAGATTTTACTTTTCCACCTAAAGTATGAGACATTAATTGCATTCCATAACAAATGCCTAAAACAGGTATACCAAGTTCAAATATGCCATTAGCACATTTTGGAGAATCTTCTCCATAAACACTTGCAGGACCTCCTGTAAATATAATACCTTTTGGATTTTTTTCTTTAATTTTTTCTATTGATATATCAAATGGTACTACTTCAGAATATACATTACATTCTCTTACTCTTCTTGCGATTAATTGATTGTATTGTCCTCCAAAGTCTAAAATCAATATTAATTCATTTGATTTCATTTTTTCCCCTTTCTAAGGATTGTATCCTTATAAAAATATTTTACAATATTTTATCATATAAAATACAAAATGTAAAGAAAAAAGAATAAAGAAAAGCCTTGCTTAAAAACAAGGCTTTCCTTCCATAGCAAACAAAACATGTTTGCCATTGAACTCTTCATAAATGTTTTTCCAGTCTGTTTTTTGCATTATACAAGCATTAGCATTCCAGCCTGGTTTGTGAACCCATGTTGTTCCATCAAGTTCCCGTCGAATTACATGAAAATCATAATATGTTAAAGAAATTTTACTAATTTGTAAAGTTACTTTATATGGTTTAAATCCAAAAACTATAAAACCATATTCGTTTTCACGTAATTCTTTTATAGAATGTACCCGTCTAAGGTTATCAAAACCAAAGCCTTCTACTTTTTTTTCAAAAGCTTTGTCTATAGGAAGTAAATAGTCTAAATTATATAATTCAGACATAGATGAAACAGATTTTAATTGACCTAATGCAAAGGCCAAACAGTTAGAAGAGATCTCCTTTGGATAATTGTCAACATCAATTGCTCGAAAAATAGACATAATATGCCCCCTCCATTAATAAAAGATATATAACTATTATAAAACATTCTTTTGAAATTGTCAAAAAAAAAACGAACATCATGATATACATAAAAAATTAACAAAAACTTGCAAAATGTTGGAAAATGTGGTAAAATAGAATTATAGTATAATTTTTAGAAAGGAAAATTAAAAAATGGAAGAGATAAAAAATAAAATAATCACAATATCAGGTGAACCAGTAAGTGGAAAAGGAACGGTAGTAAAATTATTAGCAGAAAAGTATCAAGAAATGGGATACAATGTACATGTAATCGAAACAGGAAAAGTATTTAGAGAGCAAGCCCAAAAGGAATATATGAAAATGTATCCGGAAAAAAAGGATGCTAATATATCTGAAATTCAAAAAGATGAAGGCTTTGCTACCAAAAGAGCAATAATAGATAAAATGGTAGATGGAGAAATAGTAAAAAAATGCAAAGAAATTAATAAAGTAGAAAGACCAAATGATGTATATATAGTAGATTCAAGATTAGCATGGAGTAACATACCAAATTCTTTTGCAGTAAGATTAACAGTTGATAGTATAATTGCAGGAGAAAGAGTTTTAGCAGATACTAAAAGAGGAAGAGATGATAAATATAAAGATTTAGCAGAAGCTATAAAAAGAACAGCTGAAAGAAAAAAATTAGAAATAGAGAGATATAAAAAAGAATATGGAGTAGATTTAACTGATGAAAAAAATTATGATTTAATAGTAGATACATCATATTCAAATTCTGATGAATTAGCAGATATTATTATAAATGGAGAAAAGGCATATAGAACAAATTATGCATATCCTAAATATTGGTCAAGTCCAGTAAAATTCTTACCATTACAATTAGGCAGAATAACAGGAGCACCAACAATTCTTGGATCTACAATAGAAAGTTTAGCAGAAGATATAAGAAAAGAAGGATATATTCCAACACTTGGAACATTAGAAATAATTGAAAAAGATGGTAAAAGATATTTGCTAGAAGGAAATCATAGAACTTTTGGAGCACTATCAGCAGGAAAAACATTATTACCATATGAAATAACACATAAAGATGATAAAATAGCGAATGATAGATTAAGATATTACAACACAAAATCTTATATGGAATATTTATATGATTATGCAGAAGGAATTGAATATTATGGAGGAAAAATAGGAAAAATAAAACAATTGGAAAAATTCTCCATAAATGATTTGATGGAAATGAATAGAATTGATGAAAAACAATTTACAAATTCTGGAGAAGATAGATAAAAATAACAAAAAAGATTATTCAAAAATAGGAATAATCTTTTTTTATTTGACTAAAATAATATAAGAAAAATGAAAATTTTTCAAATAAACAAAAAGGAGTTTAGTATGAAAGTTAAAGACTGTATGTGTGGAGAAGTTTGTTGCGTAAAACCGGATGCAACAGTATGTGAAGTAGCAAAATTAATGGAGAAAAATCATATAGGTTGTGTACCAGTTTGTGATAAAAATAATTGCATAATAGGTGTTATTACAGATAGAGATATAATATTACGTAGTATTGCATGTGATAAAGATGTAAAAAGCACAAATGTAAGTGAAATAATGACATGTAATGTATGTACATGTAATGAAAATGACAATATTTCAGAAGCTGAAAAGAAAATGTCAGAAAATCAAATCAGAAGAATTCCTGTTGTTGATAATAATAAAGTTATAGGAATACTAACAATAGGAGATTTAGCACATTATGATAAAGAAATAGGTGAAAATCAAGTTTGTAACACAATAGAAAATATATGCGAATGTGGAGGACAAGCAAAGAATAATTATTAATAATTTCATATTATGCTAAAAGCAGCTGAAAAGCTGCTATACATAGAAAAGAGGAAAAATGTCAGAAGACTTAAAATACATTTGTAAAATGATGAGAAACATATTAAATGTTATATTAATATTAATATTAATATATTTAAGCATAAAAATGGCAGTGTTTTATATGCCATTTTTAATAGCATTTATAATATCTTTAATGGTAGAACCAGCAATAAAATATTTAATGAAAAAAACTAAAATGACAAGGAAAATGAGTTCAATAATAATATTTATAATAGTATTTTCACTAATAATTGGAAGTATAACTTGGGGGATAATTTCATTAATTTCAGAATCTACAAACTTATTACAAACATTAAATATATATATTGATAAAGCATATACTCAAATACAATCAGCAATTAATGAACTTGGAATAACAAGAATTAAAATTTCAAATAATGCTTTAAATATAGCACAAAATGCATCAAGAGAAATTTTAATGAAGATATCATCATGGCTAACTGAATTTTTGACTAAATTGATGAATATTATAACATCAATACCAGTAATTGCCATATACACAGTTGTAACTATATTATCATTATATTTTATATGTACGGATAAGATTTATATATTAGACTTAATGGAACATCATATGCCAAAAAAATGGGTTCAAAAAATAGGAGCGCATATTAGAGAAATAACTAAAGGATTAGGAGGATATTTAAAGGCAGAAGTAATTTTAATATTAGTATCATTTGTAATTTCTGTTATTGGTTTATATTTTATAAGA
>CAKPPL010000024.1 GCA_934177555.1 uncultured Clostridia bacterium | reverse complement strand
GAATATTAGCATTAAAAATAGCAGGAAAGAAAAATGGTGTAAGTAAATTACATGGAGAAGTATCAAGAGAATTATTCTCTGAAGTATGGCCACATATTGCACCAAGTGAATCACCTATAACATATGTAACAAATGGAGTACATACATGTACATGGTTAGCACCAAAATTAAAAGAATTATATAATAAATATTTAATACCATATTGGCAAGACAATATACACGAAGACTCTGTATGGGAAAAAATTAAAAATATACCAGATGATCAATTATGGCAGGTTCACACAGAAAGAAAAGTAAAATTACTAGCATTAGTAAAAGAAAATGTTACAAACAGATTAAGAAGAGAAGGAGTAAGTTATGATGAAATCAATGAAATTACATCAAAACTAAATCCAAATGCTTTAACAATAGGGTTTGCAAGAAGGTTTGCAACATATAAAAGAGCAACATTAATATTCAAAGATTTAGAGAGAATAACACAAATATTAAATGATGAAAATAGACCAGTTCAATTAATATTTGCAGGAAAAGCACATCCAGCAGATAAAGAAGGAGCAGATTTAATAAAATATATACATGAAATATCACTAAAACCACAATTCAAAGGAAAGATATTTGTTTTAGAAAATTATAATATAGAAATATCAAGATATTTAGTAAGTGGTGTAGATGTATGGCTAAATAATCCAAGAAGACCAATGGAAGCATCAGGAACAAGTGGACAAAAAGCATCAGTAAATGGAGTAATAAACTTCAGTGTACTTGATGGATGGTGGGCAGAAGGATATAATCAAAAAAATGGTTGGACAATAGGAACAAATGCAGAATATTCATCTTATGAAGAACAAGATAAAGCAGATAGTGAAAGTATGTATTATACATTAGAAAATAAAATAATCCCAACATATTATGATAAAGACTCAAATGGAATATCAAAAAGATGGATTGAAATAATGAAAAATTCAATAATGACAACAGGAGGAAAATACAGTACAGCAAGAATGTTAGTAGATTATACAAATAATTTATATATACCATTATGTAATGTAACCAAAAAATATTATAAAAACTTAGAACAAGTTACAGAATTAAATACTTGGAAACAAAATCTATATGCAAATTGGAAAGATATATCCATAGAACAATTCGAAGACAATGCAGATGATATAACTGTTGATGCAGGAGATGAAATAGAAGTAAAATGTGCAGTAACATTACCAAATATAGATGTAAATCATATTAGAGTAGAAGTATATTATGGAAAATTCTTAGAAAATGGAGCTGTACAAGAAGTTAAAGTAATACCAATGAAATTAGATAAAAAAGAAGAAGAAAATAAAAAATATTATTATACAGCTAAAATAAATTTAACTTCAGGTGGAAATTACGGATATACATTCAGAGTTATGCCAGAACATGAAATGATATTAGATAGTGAAAACTTAGATTTAGTAAAATGGATAGAAAAATAAAAAAGAAATACCAAATTTGATTTTAAATTTGGTATTTTTTAATATGTAATTAATTTTTGAGTATAATCTAAATTTGCTTTTGAATCATACTCATAACCTAATGTGTAAACATTAGAAGCCCAGACATCTTTGGCTAAAAGTAGTTTTTGATTTTTATTAGGAGATTTATCTATAAATTTTTTTATAGATGTAATAATTTCTAATTTTGGGTTTCTGTTTGAAATTTCACTAATTAAATTTTTTCCTTTATTATTAAAACCTAAAACTCTTATATAAGGTGTAATATTTTTGGATATCTGCATATCTTTTTTTGTAATGCCTAAAAGAGCATAAAGTAATATACGTTGAATTCTAGTTTTTGTATATCTTTTAGAATCTATTAATGATAATAATTCAATTACACTATTGCAAGAATTTGCAGCAGACTTTATAGCAAATTCTAATCCTTCAGATACATCAGGTAAATCACCAATATCAGATACAGACATTTTTCGCAAATTAAAAAGGATTTCTTTGTCAAATACAGAAATATCTTTTATAATATGTCCTTTTTTGATATTTTCATTTAAAATATTAAAACAAGATTCAGGCATAACATTTTCTAATACAGAAATGTTATTTCCTAAACAAGAATTACGTATTGCTGTACCACTTGCAAATGTAGCAAATTGAGGTATTTTAATATCATTATGTTTAGAGCTTTTTCGTTTTAAAGTAAATGGCTCAATATCACTTTTTTGTTTTTTTAAAGCTTTTAAATATTCAATTCCTAGAATATTATTTGGAGAAGATAATACATTAGCAAATCTTCTAACATCATTTAAGTACATCATTAAAGCATTTTCTCTTGCTTTAGGAAAAGATACTCCTTTTGATAATTCATGTGATAATAATGTTTTATAATCAGAAGGTTCTTGGAATAAAACATTTGCAATATCATTTAAAATAGAAATATCATCACATTCGCTTCCAAAAGAAATAAAATCAACAATATTTAATGAATCTAGTAATTTAATTGCACCAGATGCAAAGTTTTCTGCACTTGATATAGAATAAATTGTTGGCAATTCAATAACTAAGTCTATTCCATTTTCTAAAGCCATTTTTGTTCTTGACCATTTATCAAAAAGCGCAGGTTCACCTCTTTGAGTGAAATTACCAGACATTACACATATAGAATAATTAGATTGTGTAGCTTTTTTTGATTCAATTAGATGATATAAATGACCATTATGGAATGGATTATATTCTGATATAATTCCTAATACATTACTCATGAAAAACTCCTTAAAAATATTGAAAATTTATAACTTTATTGGTATAATCATATCACAAATCTAAAAAAAAAAAAATAGAAAATATAAAAAAATAGATTTTTATTAAGGGTGGTAGAAATATGAATGAAAAAATAACAATTTATACAGATGGAGCCTGTTCAGGAAATCCAGGTCCAGGAGGATGGGGAGCTATATTAATGTATAAAGATGTAAAAAAAGAAATTTCAGGAGGAAATAAAAATACAACTAATAATATTATGGAGGTAACAGCAGTTATAGAAGCTTTAAAATGCTTAAAAGTTGAAAGTGATGTAACAGTTTATAGTGACAGTGCATATACTGTAAATGCTTTTGCACAGGGATGGATTTACAACTGGATGAAAAAAGGCTGGAAAACAGCTAGTGGAGAACCTGTAAAAAATAAAGAATTATGGCAAGAATTATATTCATTAACACAAAAACATAAAGTAGAATTTGTAAAAGTTAAAGGACATAGTGATAATGAATTTAATAATAGATGTGATGAATTAGCAAGAACAGCTATTAAAAATTTATAAAGAATGAAAGGGGGAGAGAAAAATGACATATATAATAATTGGAATTATATTACTAGTAATTATTTATATTTTTGTGACATATAACAATTTAGTACAAGCTAATAATATAGTAAAAGAAGCATTTTCAACAATGGATATATATTTAAAGAAAAGATGGGACTTAATACCAAATCTAGTTGAAGTAGTAAAAGGATATGCAAAACATGAACAAGGAACATTAAGTAAAATTGCAGAATTAAGAGCTAGTATTTATGATAATATGCCAGTGAATCAAAAATTAGATGTAAATGAAAAATTAACACATGGGATATCTAGTATAATGGCAATAGCTGAGAACTATCCAGAATTGAAGGCAAATGAAAATTTTTCACAATTAAGTAAAGAATTAGTAAAAATTGAAGATGAAATAGCTAATAGTAGAAAATATTATAATGGAGCAGTTCGAATATTAAATAATAAAATTCAGATGTTTCCAAGTAATATAGTAGCAAGTATTTTTAATTTTAAAATTGCTAATATGTTTGAAGCAGACACAGAAGAAAAAAATAATATAAAGGTGGAATTATAAAATGAAGAAATACTTAAAAATTCTTTTAGGTATTATTTTAATAATACAAATGATATATATAATACCAAATAAATCTTTTGCAATAACATCAGCAGGAGACTATGAAATTACAAGTTATGATATTGATATGGTAGTTAATGAAGATAATACATTTGATATTACAGAAAATATAACTGCATATTTTTATTCAGCCAAACATGGAATATTTAGAAAATTACCATTAAAAAATAATATAACAAGAACAGATGGTTCAACATCACATAATAGAGCAAATGTATCTGAAATAAGTGTAAGTGAAAAATATGAAACTTCTGTTGAAGATAATTTCGAAGTTATAAAAATAGGAAGTAGTTCAAAAACTTATATTGGAGAACACTCATACACAATAAAATATAAATATGATATAGGAAATGATCCATTAAAAGATGCAGATGAATTATATTTCAATTTGATTGGAAATCAATGGGATGCTAAAATTAGTAATGTTACATTTAAAATAACAATGCCCAAAGAATTTGATAAAACTTTATTAGGATTTGCAAGTGGATACAGTAATTCTACAGATAGTTCTAATGTTTATTATAATGTAGAAGGAAATGTTATTACTGGAGGATTAATAAAAACAATATTTCCATGGCAAGGATTAACAGTTAGACTTACATTACCAGAAGGATATTTTAAATATAGAGGATTAACTCCTGAAATGTATGGTATAGTTGTAATAGGAATAAGTTTGATATGTCTTTTAGTTGGAGATAAAATTTGGAGAAAATATGGTAAAGATGATAAATTAATTGAAACAATAGAATTTTATCCACCAGAAAATTATAATTCGGCAGAACTAGGATTTTATTATAAAGGAAGAGCAGAGGATAAAGATGTTATTTCTTTATTAATATATTTAGCAGATAAAGGATATCTAAAAATAAAAGAAATTGGAAAAGATGAATTTAAAATTACTAAATTGAAAGAATATGATGGGAATAATGAAATTGAAAAAATATTTTTTGAAGGATTACTTTTTCAAAGACAAATTGGTGAATATGTAAATAGAAAAATGTTACAAAATAGATTTTATAAAACAATAAATAAAATTAAGAAAAAAATTAACACAAGAGAAAATAAAGAAAAAATATTTGAACCTGTTTTAAATAGAGTGCTATCAAGAACTTTAATTATAGCAATGATGATTTTAATTTTTTGTTTAATTACAATAAGACCTGTTTATGAATATGTTGTAGAAAATATATATTTATATATAGCATTAATATTTCCAATAGTTGGACTTTCTGTTTTTATTCCTACAGTAATGACTCCATCAATAAGAGGAGATGTTAAAGCATTAGCTTTTGTTACAGGATTTCCATTAGCGATAGGGGCATGGTCATTAATTATATTACCAGCATTAAAAGAAAATAAAATTTATTTAGTAACACATATAATAGGGATAGTGGTTATAGGTATATTAATATTATTTACAAAATATATGAGAAAAAGAAGTAAATATGGAAATGAGATATTAGGAAAAATTAAAGGATTTAAAAGATTTTTGAAAATTGCAGAAAAAGAACAGTTAGAAAGTTTAGTTCAAGAAAATCCACAGTATTTTTATGATATATTACCATATACATATGTTTTAGGAATATCGAATTTATGGATAAAAAAATTTGAATCAATAAACATACAAGAACAGCCTACATGGTATGATTCAACAGATAATAGTTTTTCTATGCATTCATTTAATCATTTTATAAATTCAACAATGGAAAATGTATCTACTACAATGACTTCTAATTATTCGTCAAGTAGTGGAGGTTCTTCTGGAGGAAGTTCAAGTTCAGGAGGAGGCTCATCTTCAGGTGGTGGTTCCTCAGGAGGAGGCTCTGGAGGAGGTGGTGGAGGTTCATGGTAACCTTCATTAAAATAAATAATAATGTAAAATAATCTAAAGGTGGAATTATAAAATGAAGAAATACTTAAAAATACTATTTTGTATTATTTTAATAACACAAATGATATATATAATACCAAATAAATCTTTTGCAATAACATCAGCAGGAGATTATGAAATTACAAGTTATGATATTGATATGGTAGTTAATGAAGATAATACATTTGATATTACAGAAAACATAACTGCGTATTTTTATTCAGCCAAACATGGAATATTCAGAAAATTACCATTAAGAAATAGTATAACAAGAACAGATGGAACAACATCAAATAACAGAGCTAAAGTATCAAAAATAAGTGTAAGTGAAGAATATACAACATCAAATGAAAATGGTTATAAAATTATAAAAATAGGAAGTAGTTCAAAAACTTATACTGGAAAACACTCATACACAATAAAATATAAATATGATATAGGAAATGATCCATTAAAAGATGCAGATGAATTGTATTTTAATTTAATTGGAAATTACTGGGATGCTAATATTAGTAATGTTAAGTTTAAAATTACAATGCCTAAGGAGTTTGATAAATCATTATTAGGTTTTTCAAGTGGATATAGAGGTTCAACAGATAGTTTAAATGTTCATTATGAATCAGAAGGCAATGTGATTATTGGAGAGACATTGTCGCCAATAAAAGCAGGACAAGGATTAACAGTAAGACTTACATTACCAGAAGGATATTTTTCATCTAAAAGATTAACACCTGAAAAATATAGTTTTTGGATAATAGTTATATGCTTAATATGTTTATGGATTGCAGATAATTTATGGAGAAAATATGGAAAAGATGATAAAGTAATTGAGACTGTAGAATTTTATCCACCGAATAATTGCAATTCAGTAGAATTAGGATTTTATTATAAGGGAGAAGTAAATGATAAAGATATTGTATCTTTGTTAATATATTTAGCAGATAAAGGATATTTAAAGATACAAGAAACTGGAAGTAATAAATTTAAAATTATAAAATTAAAAGAATATGATGGAAATAATGAAATTGAAAGAATGTTTTTTAATGGGTTATTTTCACAAAGACAGATTGGTGAATATGTAAATAAAGAAATGTTAAAAAATAAGTTTTATCTTACAGTAAATAGAATTAAGAGAGAAATTAATACTAGAGAAAATAAAGAAAAAATATTTGAGTCAATTTCAACTAAAGCAAAAGTAATATATACTATTTTAGCAATGATAGTCCTTATATTTTGTTTAATTACAATAAAACCTGTTTATGATTATACAATATATGATGAAACTATACTAGTTGCACTAATATTTCCGATAATCGGTTTTTCTGTGATGTTTGGAACATTAGTGAGTAAAGCACCAAAAGAATTAAAAATATTTGGAATTCTTTGGGGGTTACCATTTGGTGGAGGACCATGGATTATGACTATATTGCCAGCATTATTAAATAATAAAACATATTTAGTTACATATATAATTGGAGTAATAATTATGGGAATATTATTATTATTTATAAAATATATGGATAAAAGAACTAAATATGGAACTGAAATATTAGGTAAAATTAGAGGATTTAAAAAATTTTTAAAAACTGCTGAAAAAGAACAACTTGAAAGTCTAGTTCAGGAAAATCCACAATATTTTTATAATATATTACCATATACATATGTTTTGGGAATATCTAATTTATGGATAAAACAATTTGAAGATATAGTAATACAAGAACCTACATGGTATGATTCTACAACAGATTTTTCAATGCATTCATTCAATCATTTTATTGATTCAACAATGAGAAATGCATCTAATGCAATGACTTCTCAACCTTCAGCTAGTGGTGGATATTCTGGTGGCAGTTCATATTCAAGTGGAGGCTCATCTTCAGGTGGTGGTTCTTCAGGAGGAGGCTCTGGAGGAGGTGGTGGAGGTTCATGGTAACCTTCACTAAATCATGCAAATAAAAAAGTGGAAAAAAGATTAAAGAAAGTATACCAAGATAAATAAATCAAAAAATGTCAAAAATTTGTTTGACATTTTTTTTTATGTATGATATTATTGTAACAACAAAGCAAAACGGAAAATAGAAAGGAATGGTATAATGGGAACGAGAGCAGAAACAACAAAAAAAGAAAAAGCAATACTAAAATTCATAGAAAATCAAGTAAATGAAAATGGATATCCACCATCAGTAAGAGAAATAGGAAAAGCCATAGGATTAAGTTCAACTGCAACAGTACATGCATATTTAGCCAAACTAGAAAAACAAGGATACATAAAAAAAGAAGACAAAAAAGGTAGAACACTAAAAATAATTAAAGGAAGTAATAATGAACCATTTGTAAAAGCAAGCAAAGACTTTTATGCACAAAAAGAATTAGTAGAAGTTCCAATAATAGGAAAAATAACAGCTGGTCAACCAATACTAGCAGTAGAAAATGTTACAGATACATTTCCAATACCAATAGATTTCGTAGGAAATAGTGAAAGCTTTATGCTAACTGTAAGAGGAGAAAGTATGATAGAAGCAGGAATATTAGATGGGGACTATATACTAGTAAAAAAACAAGATGATGCTAGAAATGGAGAAATAGTAGTAGCATTAATAGGAGAAGAAGCAACAGTAAAAACATTTTATAAAGAAAAAGATTATATAAGGCTACAACCAGAAAATCATACAATGGATCCAATAATAGTGCCAGATTGCAAAATATTAGGCAAAGTAGCAGGTGTATTCAGAAAAATGTAAAAAAATGTTCAACATTGTAAATTAAATATTAAATAGCGAGAAAAATCTTGCTATTTTTTTATCAGTATAATATAATAAAACAAAAAACAAGGAGTACATAGATGAAGGAAAAAATAAAGAAAACAAACAAAGATAAAAAAAATATAATTAAACGAATAATAACTATAGCACTATGTTTAATAATAGCAATATTTGTACTAATAAAAGGTGAAAACTACTTAAAAGACAAAAAAGAAACCAAAGTAAATTTAATAATAAATAACAATAATGTAACAACAAGACTAAAAAATGAAGTGAAAATAGAGGATGGAATAATATATTTATCAGTAGATGACATAAAAAATTTCTTTGACAAATATATATATTTAGAAGATGAAATAAATGAAATAGTAACAACATATGATAAAAAAATAGCAAGCATAGGATTTGAAATAAACAAAATAACAATAAATGGAGCAATGAAAAAAACAAATGCATGTGCTAAAAAAGAAGAAGAAATAACATATTTACCAATATCAGAAATGACAGAAGTATATAATATAGAAATCGCATATAAAGATGCAAAAAAGATTGTAACAATAGATTCATTAGATAGAGAACAAATAAAAGCATATGCAAAATCAAAACAATCAGTAAAATGGAAAAAAGAAGTATTTTCAAAAACAGTAGGAAAAGTTGCAAAAGGAGAAATGGTAATAGCAATATCACAAGATAGTGATGGATGGACGAAAGTTAGAACAGACAAAGGAGAAATAGGTTATATAAAAACAAGTAAACTAACTAATTATACAACAGTAAGAGAAAACTGGGAAAAAGAAAAACAAATAACAGGCAAAGTAAATATGTTTTGGGATTATTTTTCTAAATATGTACAAGCACCAGATAGAACAGGGCAGACAGTAGATGGAGTAAATGTTGTATCACCATCATTCTTTTATATAGATTCTAATGGAGAATTAAAAGAAAATATAGGAGCATCAGGAAAAGCATATTTAGAATGGGCACATTCAAATGGATATAAAGTATGGCCAATGATATCAAATGCTGAAGCAGGAATAGATGTAACATCTAAAATATTAAATAGTTACTCAAAAAGACAAAAATTAATAGAAAGCATAGTAGAAAAATGTGTAGAATATGAATTAGATGGTATAAATGTTGACTTTGAAAATATTTATGAAGCTGATAAAGATAAATTTTCAAGATTTATAATAGAATTAGTACCAAGAATACAAGAAGTTGGAGGAATTACATCAGTAGATGTTACTGCACCAGATGGAGATCCAAATTGGTCATTATGTTATGACAGAAATGTAATAGGAAATGTTGCAGATTATTTAGTATTTATGGCATATGATCAATATGGAAGTTCAAGTACAAAACCAGGAACTACAGCTGGATATAATTGGGTAGAAACAAGCTTAAAGAAAATCATAGATTATGATGAAGTAGATACAGAAAAAATAATATTAGGAATACCATTATACACAAGATTATGGACAATAAATGCAGATGGAAGTATTGCAAGTAGAAACATTGTAAATATGGTAGATATAAATAAATCAATACCAAATAATGTAGAAAAACAATGGAATGAAGACTTAAAACAATATTATGTAGAATATAAATCAGGAAAAACAACTAAAATGATGTGGATAGAAGATGGAACATCAATAGCAGAAAAAGTATCATTAGTAACAAAATATAAATTAGGTGGAACATCTTGTTGGGAAAAAGACAGAGAAACATCAAATATATGGACAGTAATTAAAGAAGAATTACAAAAAACACAAGAATAGAATAGCTAAAAATACCTTTGAACTTTTATATTAGTTTAAAGGTATTTTTGTAATTTTTATAGATAAAATACATATACATTATTTAGAGGTGATTACAATAAAAGTATATTGTGTAAAAAAAATGGATAAGCCAAGTATAATATCAAAAGTAAAAAATATAAAAATAGAACAAGATAAATGTAATATATGTATTGATATAGAAAAAAGCAAAAATATAATGAAAATAATAAGAAAAATGGAAAAAAAAGAAATAAACAATATAGTACTAGAAAAGAAGTTACAAAAAAATATTAATTTTATAAAAGCATTAAATGCAAGTAGTATAAAAATATTTGATGGAAGATGGCTAGAAAAATATCTAACATTTGAAATATTAGATTATATAATGATACAAGCCAGTAAAAAAGTAGAAGAAACAGAAATAGCAATAACAGTAAATGAGATTACAGATTTAAGTATAGAAATAATTTTAAAATTAGCAAAACAATATAAAAGAACTACAGTAGTAACAAATCATATAAATAAATTAAAGAAAATAGAGAAAGAATTATATGAAAAGAATGGGATATTAATAGCGATAACAAATAATCAAAAAAAGAGTTTATTAAAACCAGAAATAATATTAAATATAGATTTTAATCAAGAATTATTAAATAAATACAAAATAAATGAAAATGCTATCATAGTTAATTTAGAAGGAGATATAAAAATAAAAAACAAAAGATTTAATGGAATAAATATAAATGATTATGAAATAAATGTAGGAAGAGAAGAAATAATTTGGAGAGAAGATATGAATTTATATAATAACAAAGATTTATTAGAAAAAGTGCTTTATTGTAGAGATACATTTAAAAATATACGTAAACAAATAGAAAAAAATAAAATAAGTATAAAAGAACTATTTGGAAACAATGGAAAAATAGAAAGATTTTATTAAAATGCTTTCTTTTTTAATGAAAATATAATATAATAGATGCGAATGAAAAAATGCTTAGAAAGGAAAAAAGAAATGGGAGAAAATAAAAAGAAAAAAATAGCCAAAAATAAAACCAAGACAAGCAAAGCAAAAGTAAAAAATAAAGATACAAAAATGAAATTCAAATATAAACATCCAAAGTTATCAATAGCATTAAAAATAATGTTAGTAATATTATTAATATTATGTGTAATAGGAGCTGGAGTAGCAATAGGACTAATTTATGGATTATGGGGAGATGACTTTAAAATAGACTTAACAGATTTAGTTTTATCTGAAAATTCTGTTATAGTTGATGCAGAAGGAAATATATTAGCAGAGCTAAATGGAGACGAAAACAGAAAAATAGTAACATTAGAAGAAATGTCACCATATTTGCCTAAAGCCTATATTGCAATAGAAGATGAAAGATTTGAAAAACATAATGGTGTAGATATAAAAAGAACAGGAGCAGCAATATTATCATTTGTAACACATGGAGGAAAATCAACAGCAGGTGGAGGAAGTACAATAACACAACAATTAGTAAAAAATATTACACAAGATAAAGATGATAGTGGATTACAAGGTGTAATAAGAAAACTAAAAGAATGGGCAAAAGCTTATCAAGTAGAAAAAGTAATGTCAAAAGACCAAATAATAGAATTATATTTGAATCTAATATTTGTTGGAGGAAAAGAAAATAGAGGAGGAGAAATTGGTGCAGAATATTATTTTAATACAACAGCTAAAGATTTAAGCATAGCACAATGTGCATTTTTAGCAGGAATAAATAATTCACCAAATTCATATAATCCATATTCTGGAAAAGATGTAACAGAAAAAATAACCAAAAGAACAAAAACTGTATTATCACAAATGAAAAAATTTGATTACATAACACAAGAAGAATATGATACAGCAGTTGCAGAAGTAGAGGCAGGATTCAAATTTGAAAATGGTGCAAAAGGAAATGTATATTCATCACATACAGATGCACTTATAACACAATTAATACAACAAATAATGGATGAAAAACAAATATCAAAAGATGCAGCAGAAACATATTTACAAAGTAGTGGATTAACAATACACTCTACACAAATTTCTTCAGTACAATCAGCAATGGAAGAAGAAGCTCAAAATAAAAAATATATAGTAAAATCTAAAAAAACAGGTGCACAGGCTCAAGCAGCAATGGTAGTAATTGAACCATCAACAGGTAATGTTGTTGGATGTATAGGTCAAATAGGAGAAAAAACGGAATCAAGAGGATTAAACAGAGCGACACAATCAACAAGATCAGCAGGTTCATCATTTAAGCCATTAGCAGATTTAATACCAGGAATTGAAGAAGGAAAAGTTACACCATCAACAATATATGATGACTCTAAAACAGTATTTAATCAAGGAACAGCTCAAGAATATACACCAAAAAACTATAATAGATTTACAGGATTAACAACAGTAAGGCAAGCTGTAACTACATCTCAAAATATACCATTTGTAAAAATAATGGCAGAAGTAGGAAATGCAAAATGTATGGAATATTTAAAGAAATTAGGATTTACAACATTAGATGATAAAAAAGATACAGGTTTGTCAACAGCAATAGGTGGATTAACAAATGGTGTAAGTGTACTAGAAATGGCAGGAGCATATTCAGCTATAGCAAATAATGGAACATATATTCAACCAACGTTCTATACAAAAGTAGAAGACTCAAAAGGAAAAGTAGTATTAGAACCAAATCAAAAAACTCAAAAAGTATGTTCAGAAGAAACAGCATATGTTGTTAAAAGTTTATTAAAATCTGTAGTTTCAGATGCTGGAGGAACAGCTAAATATTGTGCAATATCAGGAATAGATGTTGCAGCAAAAACAGGAACATCAAATTCAGATTATGATAGATGGTTATGTGGATTTACAAATTATTATGCAGCTGCTGCATGGTTTGGATATGACACACAAGAAGAAGTAAAATATAGTGGAAACCCAGCAGGATTATTATTTGCAGGAGCAATGAAAGCAATACATAAAGGAAAAGAAGCATCAACATTTGACAAACCGGAAAATGTAGTTACTGCAACAGTATGTAGAACAAGTGGATTAATTGCAACAGATAAATGCTCAAATACATATTCAGAAATATTTGTAAAAGATCATTTACCAGGTGAATGTGACGCACATCAAAGTCAATATACTATATGTACAGAATCAAATAAATTAGCAAATGAATTTTGTCCTGCTACAACAAGAGTAACAAAATCAAATAATTATATAGTTGAAAAAGAAAGATTAGGTTTATGGTATACAGCGACAAGTGCTTCATCTGGAGGTGAAATACCAACAGAATATTGTGATGTACATACTAAAAAAGAAGAAGAAAACAAACCAGTAGAAAAACCAAAAGAACCTGAAAAGCAACCAGATGAAAATACTAATACAAATACAAACACTAATACAAATATAGATACAAATACAAATACCAATACAAGCACAAATACGAACACAAATACAAATATAAATACAAATACAGATACAAACACAAATACTAATACAAACACAAATACAAATACAGACACAATAACATAAGGAAGAGATATTAATCTCTTCCAATTAAATTATATAAAAGGAGTAATTTTATGGATATATATTTTTACAATACATTAACTAAACAAAAAGAAATATTTAAATCACTAGAAAAAGATAAGGTAAAAATGTATTCATGTGGACCAACAGTTTATAAGAATGCAACAATTGGAAATATGAGAACAAATTTATTTCAAGATACATTAAGAAGAGTATTAAGATATAACGGATATGAAATAAAACATGTAATGAATATTACAGATGTAGGTCATTTAGTATCAGATGGAGATGAGGGAGAAGACAAAATGCTTAAATCTGCAAAAGAAGAGCATAAAACCCCTATGGAAATAGCTGAATACTACACAAAATTATTTTTCAAAGATTTAGATAGACTAAATATAGAAAGACCAGAAGTGGTATGTAAAGCAACAGATCATATAAATGAAATGCTAGAAATGGTAAAAAAGATAATAGAAAGAGGATATGGATATGAAACATCAACAGCAATATATTTTGATGTATCTAAACTAGATGAATATGGAATTTTATCAGGAATTAAATTAGATGAACAAAAATCAGGAGCAAGAGTAGAAGTTGACCCTGAAAAAAGAAATCCATATGATTTTGCATTATGGATAAAAGCACCAGAAAATCATTTAATGAAATGGGATAGTC
>CAKPPL010000023.1 GCA_934177555.1 uncultured Clostridia bacterium | reverse complement strand
TAGGATATTCTTTTATTAATGTATTATCAAAAATTCTTGCCATATCATAATTACCATTTGAGTTTGATGCTTCATATAAATTGTAGTGTAATGGAACATCGAATAATGGTATTGTAGAATTTGTTTTTTCTATATAATTTTCTAATGTGTCTATATTTCTACTCCAATATTCTCCAACACAATTTATATTTTTTTTATGATTTTTCATTTTCATTATCCAATCAGCCATAAAACCTGATTTTATATGTTTTACTGCATCTAATCTAAATGAATCTACATTAGTAAAGTCTAAATACCATTTTCCCCATTTTTCTAATTCTTCTAAAACTTCGCTGTTATTGAAATCTATATCAGCTCCCATAAGATAATCATAATTTCCATTTTCTTTGTCTACATTTTGATCCCAATGTTTTCCACTAAATCTAAATATTCCATTTTTTCTCCCACTTTCGTCCCAATCAGTTCCATTAAAATGATTATAAGTCCATTTAAATGATGAATATCTATTATTTCTTCCTGGAAAATTGTATTTTGTCCAAGCCGTTATTTTTTTAGGTAATGTTGTATCTATATTTCTATTTTGACTTTCTTCTTCACTAGCATATACTGTTTCTGATTCATCTGCTCCTATTTTATGATTTAAAACAATGTCAGCATAAACTTTTATATTATTTTTATGTAATTCTTCTATTGCTTGTAAATATTCATCTTTTGTCCCATATTTAGTAGCAACTGTCCCTTTTTGATTAAATTCTCCTAAATCATATAAGTCATATACTGCATACCCAACATCTAATCTACCACCTGCTCCTTTATATGCTGGTGGTAACCATATATCTGTTATTCCTACTTCTGATAGCTTTTTTGCATTTTCTTTTACTTTATTCCATAAATTTTCTTCTGGTTTTATATACCATTCAAAATATTGCATTAGTGTTTCATTTTCTTTCATTTGTATTACCTCTTATAACCAGTATTATATTCCATCTTTAATTATAAATCAATAATTTTATGAATATTCACTTCATTTTGATTATTGTTGATTTTTTATGTAGATTAGTGTATAATAATATTATATGTACTTTTATATAGTGGTACAGCTAAACAGCATACAAAACAGGAGGAAAACAAAATGAAAATGAAAAGTTTAGCAGAAACACAATTTAATGATCCAAGAATCCTTGCTTCTGCATATGACGCTCAAAACTATAAGTTTTCTGCAGAATACTGCAACTTCTATATTGAGCTTATATGCGCAGACAGACGGAAGTTAGATTCTGTATCCAAATTTCACATT
This sequence comes from uncultured Clostridia bacterium, assembly GCA_934177555.1. GTDB lineage: Bacteria > Bacillota > Clostridia > TANB77 > CAG-508 > CAG-269. The sequence continues at coordinate 14,239 of CAKPPL010000023.1, read as the reverse complement.
TGTAGTCTAATCAAAGAAATGAATACAATCCTTTCTTTTAAAGAGAGAGAAAAGTTAGAGAAATTCTTTGGTCTAAAAGGAGGTCCAAAGCATTACTTGAAAGTGGTAACAGAAAAAGATGTTGCCCTTCAACAAATGATTTTTGATGCTGCTCTTGCTGCCGATAAACTAGATTGTTTTGACAGTCTGTACAACTGGCACGAAGATAGCAAAATCTCCATGGACAGAATTGCTGCAAAAGTCTATGATCCAGACAAAAGATATAGCAATGTAGAAAAAGCAAAATTGGCTCATTGTTATTATCGTTACATCCATTCTATGCTTTTAATGGCATATGACTATAAAAAGAATGGAAATCTTCTTCTTTCACAAGAAGAACAAGAAGTAGAAGACAGGGTATTTGCAGTTCCGGATTTACTGCTCGAAGAATGGGATTGCTTTTTTAAGAATTTGCCTGATGGAGATATAATTCCTGAAATGGTAAAATATTTCTTGGAAATAATTCCTAAAGAGTGTAAAGAATTTATTGCAAAAGACTGCCAAATATCCGAAAAGAAGTATCACAGAATCACTTTAGGCTCCGTCCGAAAAATCAAAGAACAGATATTTTATACTGGTAACTGGTTTAACGGGACATTCTGTACATTCAGTGAAATTAAAAAAATTAAATTGAAAAACTTTTTGGACTTAATTTCAGTTGCTAATGCTTCTAATGACCAGTGGATTGGAAAGCATTTTAGAAAGCGTACAGTATTGTTTCCAGCTCAGGGTTCAAAATCGGTACTGATTCAAGAATTCATTGGTAAGAGAACTTTTTCAAGTGAATTTGAGTGCAAAATGTTCAAAGAATCAATAGAATTTCTAGAAAATACTGACTTTGTTTTTCACAAAAAATTGTTTAGGGAGTATGAGTTTTCAAAACTCCTAAAATAATTGATTATGTACCACTCCCCAATAAGATATTATTTATTTTATTGGGGTTTTTTAATTTTTATTTGACAACTCAAAAAAACAAGGTTGGCTCGTAAAAACCACCCTGTTTGATCAAACCCTCTGTATTTCTCCATTCATCTTTTGTCTTGATTTCTATGCACTTTTTAATTCCAATCTCAACTTATCAGCTATCATTGCTATAAATTCGCTGTTAGTAGGCTTTCCTTTAGCTGCCGAAATTGTATAGCCAAATATGTTTTCCACTACATCTTGTTGTCCTCTACCCCAAGCAACTTCTATTGCATGGCGTATTGCACGTTCAACACGTGATGGAGTTGTTGAAAATTTACTTGCTATTTGTGGATATAAACTCTTTGTTATTTGATTAATAACATCAATATCATTTACAACCATTATTATTGCTTCTCTCAAATATTGATATCCTTTAATATGAGCCGGCACACCTACTTCATGAATTACATTAGTAACTAATGCTTCTATATTTTCTTCGCTCTTTTCTTTATCTTTAGAAATTTCTATATACTGTGATTTATTTACTGTATTTTCTCTTGAAATAAAATTATTGCTTTGTGTTGGCTTATAATTTTTTAACTCTCTTATTCTAGTTATTAATAATTCAATATCAAATGGTTTAACAACATAATATTCTGCTCCTAATTCTATTGCTCTTCTAGTAATTTTGTCTTGTCCTACTGCTGACAGCATAATACAAATTGGCTTTTTTACCATTTTTATCATATTTATTTTTTCTAAAACACCTATACCATCTAAATGTGGCATAATAACATCTAATAATACTACATCTGGCATTAAATTTGGAATCATATCTAGTGCTTCATTTCCATCTTTTGCTCTCCCTACTACTACCATATCATCTTGATTCTTTAAATATGTAGCTAATGTCATACTAAATTCTTGATTATCATCTGCAATTAAAACTGTAATTTTTTCTTTCAAGTTATTTTCCTCCTTTTTCTACTGTAAATATTTTACAGTTAGATTATAATACCCTTTAAGAAAAATTGCAATAGTTTTATGGAACTTTTTTCCATTTTTTGTATTTAAATTAGTTTTTTTCTATATATTTATCCTCCAAGATATCTATTTTGATAGTGTTTTGCATTTTTTCTTTAATTTCTTCAATTAAAATATCTTTTCTATTTTTTTCCAATATCACTTTTAATATTATTTTTTCAGAATATTGTACATCTGTTATATTTATATCATTTTTTTTGAAATAATGTTTTAAAGTTTCTAAATTTGTATAATCTGTTGTTATTTTTATCTCTGTTCCTTCAACTAAATGGTAAATTTCACTTTTTTGTATAACTTTTTGAGTAGCATCTGAATATGCTCTTACGAGTCCACCTGTTCCTAATAATATTCCACCAAAATATCTTGTTACAATAATTACTATATTACATAAATTTTGTTTTTGTAATATATTTAGCATTGGTCCACCAGCTGTCCCAGATGGCTCTCCATCATCACTAGATTTTTCAAGTATTTGCCCTTTTTCAATTATTCTATATGCAATACAATTATGTTTTGCATCATAATATTTTTTCTTAATTAATTTTATTTTTTCATCTGCTTGTTCAATACTTTCTACATGAAATATGTTAGCTATAAATTTTGACTTTTTTTCTACTAATTCTTCAATTTCACTTTTTATGATTGTATTATATTGTTCCATTTTCTATCCTTCTTTATCATTACAATGTACTCCAGCTGTATATCCTGTTGAATATGCTATTTGTAAATTAAATCCTCCTGTGTAACTATCAACATCAATTATTTCTCCTGCAAAATATAATCCTTTTATTAACTTTGATTCCATTGTTTTAGGATTTATTTCTTTTGTATTAATTCCTCCACTAGTTATTATCGCTTCTTCTACTGGTCTGAATCCTTTTATTGTAATTTCAAAATTTTTTAATAATTTTATTATTTGTTTTCTTTCTTCTTTTGTTATTTCATTTACTCTTTTTTCTTCATTTATATTTGATAATTTTATTACCTCTGGAATCATTTTTTGTGGTAATAACTTATCTAAACTATATTTAAATTGCTTATTTTTATATTCTTTAAAGTCTCTTAAAATCCTATTGTCTAATTGTTCTTCTGTCATTGCTGGTTTTACATCTATGCTAATTTTAATTTTTTTATTTTTTAATAGTTCTTCAATTCCTTTATATCTTACTAGATGTGCTGAACTACTTAATATAGTTGGACCTGATATTCCAAAATGTGTAAAAATCATTTCTCCAAAATCTTCATATACTACTTTATTCCTCTCTATGTCTATTAATCTTATTTTTGTATTTTTTAAACTTAACCCTTGTAATGATTTACATATATCTTTTTCGTATACTTCTAAAGGTACTAATGATGGTTTTATTGGTATTATTTTATGTCCTAATTCTTCTGCTATTTTATATCCATCTCCTGTTGAACCTGTTAAAGGATAACTTTTTCCACCTGTTGCTAATATTATTTTTTCTGTTTGTATTATTTCTTTATTTGTTCTTACTCCTAATACTTCATTATTTTTTATTAAAATTTTTTCTACTTTTGTATTTAATCTATATTTAATATTTAGCTCTTTTATTCTACTTAAAAAACAATTTAATACATCTATTGATTTATCTGTAACAGGAAATATTCTATTTCCTCTTTCTTCTTTAACTTCTAGTCCTTGTCTTCTTAAAAATTCTATTATATCTTTGTTAGTATAATTCTGAAATGCACTATAAAGAAATACTCCATTTCCTGGTGTATTTTTTATAAATTCACTCATATATAGTGAACTTGTTATATTACATCTTCCTTTTCCTGTAATTAGTAATTTTTTTCCAAATGTTGGCATTTTTTCTATTATCATTACATCATTACCATTTTCTGCTGCTGTTATTGCTGCCATCATTCCAGCAGGTCCTCCTCCTATTACTATTACCTTTGACATATATTACCTCCACTTTTGAATTTTTAATATCCTTTACTTATCTAATTTAACATAAAATTGGTATTTTGTAAATATTTCATATAATATTTGGGACTTTTTATATAATTTTTTAGCTATTTGCTTATTTTGTGCTATTATACTAATGGTAAGGAATAGAAAAGGGGGGTTTAAAATGGATTCAATAAATGGAAAAGTCATTGGAGAAATAAAAGTAACTGTTTGTAAGACTCCAGATGGCAATAAATTTTTTAAACTACAAGCTAATACTGATGATGTATTACCTGTTCTTTATACTTTAGAAGATACATTATATTTATATTAATATTATCTATCAAAGAAAATGTACATATATTTTTATACATTTTCTTATTTTATGTAATTTTTCTTATTTATTCCAAAATTAATTTAAAATTTGAATAAAATGTCTTGACAAATCCACAAAATCATATTAAAATATTAAATGTGTTCACAAATGAGTAATATATGGTGGATGTGGCGTAGTTGGTTAACGCGCCAGTTTGTGGCACTGGAGACCGTGGGTTCGAGTCCCATCTTCCACCCCATTTGTTTTATTATATTGGGCTGTAGCCAAGCGGTAAGGCACCAGACTTTGACTCTGGCATGCGCTAGTTCGAATCTAGCCAGCCCAGCCATTTTAAAGAATTATCTATTAAACTTATTTTCGCAAGTGAGTTTAAATATGATAATTTTTTATTTTGTCAAATATTTTTGAAAACACTCTTTATTATTTTACTCCTCCAAGCCATTTACAAAATCCAATTTTATAATTATTACTTCCATTAACCTGATATCTTACCATAGCTCTATCATTAAATATTCCAAAACAATCACATAATTCTCGAGGATCCAAACTTCCTATTCTTTTAGTACAAGCAGTATCTGCATAGACAACTTCTGTTGTACTACCATTTTGATATTTTCTCACTTCTTCATCACTTCCATTTTCTATATTTTCATCATTTTGTGGTTTTTCTTTTAAGAATATATTAATCATATCTAGAAATCTTTGCCAGCCTTCATCAAGTGTTCTATGTGGGCAATGTTTACCTGAAAAATCTTCATGTTTTTTTACTTTGTCTATATTCCAACCAAATTCTTTTAGCAAATATGCTGTATATTCTGCTGCAAGTTTTTCAGATTCTTCAAAATCTTCACCACCTGATTTGGAATAACATATTTCTATTGAAATTCCATTTCTATTTCCTTTACCATTTTTTCCATCTCCTGCATTCCAACTGTTACGATTAAATGGTATTCCTTGAACAATTCTATGATTATCTACAGCACAATGAAATGATACTTTATTATTATTCCCTATCATATAAGAAATTTCTGACATTGCTGAAGCATCATTTGCTGTATTATGAATTATGATAAATTCTGGTGTCATTTCATATGGACACTTTATAGAATACTTATTTTCTGGAACTAACATTTTAGTTATTTGCATTAGTTTCATCTCCTATTCCATTAATATGATTATCTGAAAATTCATTTTCTTTTATATTTCTTTGATATAATTCTTCTTTAAATTCTATATTTTCTATTATTACATTATCCATTTAATACCTCTCCTTTTTTATATAATGTATGATTTTTACTTATATTTTGTTAATAGAAAAAGCTCTATAACTAGAGCTTTTCTATTTCTTTTATTAACTTTCATATTGTTTAACTGCCATTAGAGAGACTTCATATACTTCTTTATTAACTTCTTTTCCATTACACCTTTTGGGATAATTTCTACTTTGAATTCTACCAAAAAGAGTTATCTCTTCTTTTGGTTCTTTATTCTTTATCCACTTGGCAATACAATTCCAAGTAATCACTGGTATATAATCTATCTTCTCATAGTTTCGTTGTACACTAACCATGATATCAGATATTTCTCTACCAGTTGGTGTAACTCTATATTGAGGAATACGACTTAAATTTCCATCAATATATATTACATTTGTTCCTTCTCTTTCATTCAATTCTTCTTCCTTTTCACAAATATGGATTAATGTAGCATATACATATAGATTAAGATGCCTTTCATTTATAGAGTCTTTTACTAGATATGCTCTAAATTGGCCTGCCACCTCTATATATTTATTTATTACATTTTCTATATCTATTGGTAATAGTTTTTCAGATATAATTATTGGAATATAGTCTACAATTCCACTTTTTCTTTTTACTATCACTTTTGATCTATAGAATTTTTCACCTTTTGTTTCATGGCTTAAATTGAATCTTTCTCCAATTTTTCCTGAAATGTATACTTTGTTATGTTCAGCAAAAATGTTCCGATATGGAAACTTTTTTTCTATTCTTGCTATCGCATTGTTGTTTTTCAATTTTTCGAACTTTTTTTCTGCCATATGTATCCTCCTGAAAATACTATATAGTTAATAAAAGAATTTTTTAATATTATAAGTGTAATAAAGAAAATTTCTTTATTAAATGATTAGTAATATAATTATTTTAACACTTTTTTCTATTTTTGTAAAGTTATGTTTACTTTAATTGTTTTTCCAACTCTTCCCCGTCTTATAATCAATGGTTATTCCATTTTTCAATAATTTTATATTAATCTGTTATATCTTACTATCTATTATATAAATATGGTAATACTTCACTAAAAATTTTTCCTCCTACTGGTGCTGCAACACCACCTCCTTGTGTTATGCGTTACTTATTGCAGTTAAATAGTTATAAAAAATAATTTAACAAAAATGCTAAATTTTGAATATTATTTCTACTCTCAAATCAGAATATATTTCAATTCTATCTATAATTTTTTTTAAAAATTCATTTGTAATATTTTTTCCATTTTTATAATCCAATATTGCTTTTCTTAATTTTTGATCTTCTATTATTTTATTTTTTTCAAATTCTCTTATTTGATTTTTCATAACAAATATATCATTTTTTATCTTTTGATATTTCTTCTTAAATTCTTCTATTGTTATGATTTTATCACATTTTTGATTATATATAATTTTTTTTCTTCTTTCAAATTTTTCAATTTCATCTTTATATATTTGGATATTTGTATAACTTTTAATTGGTTTATTCATTACTTCTATATAACTTAATTTTTTTATTACTTCTGTAATTACTATTTTGTTTATATCATTTTCTTTTATAAATGTTTTATTTTTACATTTTTCTGGTGATTTATATACTGCCCCACATTTAAAACCAGCACTTTCATATAAATATCTTTTTTTGTCTTGGGATTTATATAATTTATACTGATATCTTGATTTACAATGTCCACAATATATTAAATCTTTTAATAAAAATTGATATTTTATTCCTTTTTCCTTAATTTTATTTTTTTTAATTTTTTGTACTTTATTATATTTCTCTTTTGAAATTATTTTATCATGTGAATTTTCTTTTATAATCCATGTGCTTTTATTGTTATTTATTTTACATACTTTATTTGTATAATTTGTTATATATTTATTTAATAGTGTTTCTCCACAATAAAACGAATTGGATAAAATATTATTTACTGTTTCTGCTCTCCATTTTTTACTAGCATTTTTCATTTTCATATATTTACTAGGATTAATTATATTTTCATTATTTAAGTATCTTGCAATTTGTGTTGTACTATTTCCATTTATATACATGTCAAATATAAGTCTTATATTTTGAGCAACTTCTTCATCTATTTCAATTTGATGTTTATCTTCTTCTTTCTTTTTGTATCCATATGGCACTAAATATTCAACATATTTTCCACTATCTTTCATTGCTTTTTTATTAGCTTTTGTTTTTCTTGATATATCTGCAATATAATAATGATTAGCTATTCCTCTTAGCATTATTGTATCATCTATTTCATATCTTTTTCCACTATCTATAAATTCTGTAACAGAAATAAATCTTATATTATTATCAGGAAAAAATTTTTCTGTATACCAACCAGTTTTATTTTTGTCACGAGTTAAACGACTAATATCTTTAACTATAACCATATTTATAATTCCTTTTGATATATCAAATATCATTTTATCAAGCTCTGGTCTTGACTCCAATATTCCAGAATAACCATTATCAGCATATTCTCTAATTATTTTATATCCATTATTTTTTGCATATTTAGTCACAATTTCTCTTTGGGCTTCAATACTATTGTTTTCTTCTGAATGTTCTTTAGATAACCTTAAATATATTCCTGCTCTATATTCTTTCATTTTATCATGATTTTTCAAAGATATTATATTTATATATTATATAAATATTGTTTTCTATATCTATTTGTATATTATCAATGATTTCTATTATAATATCTTTTTCTATTCCTTTCATATTTAATAAATCCTCAATAATATTAATTATTTTTTCTTCATTAAAAATGTTCTTATGTTGTATTTCTAATATTTTTATTTGTTTTTTTAATAAACATTTTTGATTTATCTTTTCTTTTTGAAATTTTTTATAATCTTCTTTCTCTAACAAATCATTTTTATAATCAATATATAGTTCTTTAATATCTTCTTCTATTTTTTTTAATTCTTTTAAAAGCTCTTTTATCTCATATTTTTTATATGTGCTATTATAAATCTTTGTAATTATTGCATTTTTTAGTATTTCTTTATTTATTATTCGGTTTAAAATTTCTTCTATATTTTTATAAATAATATCATTAAGTATTTTTTCTTTAATCCCTTTGCTTTTTCTTATGCATTCTTTTCCCTTATATCTTTTTAGTCCATTTAAACAACATATATTTTTTGATTTTATTTCATTTGAACTATTTTTTTGATATTCAACTTTCATTGTCATTTTTGCTCCACATTCTTTACATGTTACAATTCCATTTAATATCCATTCATGTTTCCTTTTTTTAATATTTCTATTTATCAAACGCATTTTTTGAACTTTATTAAATAATTCTTCTGTTATTATTGGTTTATGTGTATTATAAATAATTTTCCATTCATCTTGTGGTACATATCTTACTTTTTTAGATTTATAACTTAGATTTATTCTCTTACCATATTCTAAATGCCCTATATATACCCTATTGCCTAATATTCTTCTTAAAGTTTCTTCCCTCCAACAAAATCTTTCTTCTCCATTAAATTTTCCGATTTGATGGACTAGGAATTTTACTTTCTTGTAATTCTTTTATTATATCTTTAATAGATTTACCTTTACTAAATTCTTCAAATATTTTTTTTACAACTATAGCTTCAGTTTCTTTTATTTCTAATATATGTTTGTCTTGTTTGTTTTTCATATAGCCATATGGCGCTATTGCTCCTAAAAACATACCTTTTTCTTTTCTGGCCCATACACTAGATTTTATTTTTCTTGATATGTCTTTACTATACCAATCATTTATTAATGTTTTAAATTGTATCATATCATTATTAGAATTCTTTACTCCAGTATCTACATTATCTAAAACAGATATATATCTTATATTTCTTTCAAGAAAATATAATTCTATAAAATAATTTGCTTCAAAACTATTTCTTGATAATCTTGATAAATCTTTGGTAATTATAGTATTTATTATTCCATTTTCTAAATCTACCAACATTTTTTGAAAAGCTGGTCTATCTGTATTAAGTCCTGTATATCCATCATCTATGTAATAATCTACTATATAAAATTCTCTTCCTAATTCTTCTACTTTTTTATTTATAATATTTTTTTGACTAATTATACTATCACTTACTTCTTTATCTCCATCTTCTTGTGACAATCTTAAATATGCTGCTACTTTATATTTTTCATTCATCTTTTACACTTCCATTTAATTTTGTCAATACAAATTCACATAAAACATCATATAGTTTTTCAATATTGCTTGGATTATCTACACATTTTGATATTACTTTATATTTTTTATTATCTATTTCATATATTTTTTCTTCCATCATAATATGTCCCTCCTTTTCTTTTTAACAATATTAAAAAATATAATAATTTATACCAATATTTTTTATTTTTATAAAAGAACAATAGTAAGCTGATTAAACTTTCCTATTATATAAAAAAAGTCGATTTCTCGACTTTTAGTTTTAATATATTATCTTGATACTTCTTCTTTATTTACTTTTTTTTTAATCTCTTCTACTAATTTAAAAACATCCATTATCATTGTTTTTTCCACATCAGATGCATTTCTTTTGTTCATTGAGTCTAGAACTTTTCTTAGTCTTTTTCTAGAATCTGGTAAAACATATCTATATTCTTCTTCTCTTGAACCATTTATTGCACTTTTTGCATTTTTATATCCAAATTTTCTTGGTATTTTTGAAACATTTTTTTTATCTTCTAATACTTTTTTTATAAATTTTTCATTTTTTCTATTATGTACTGAATAAACAAGTATTGGTTCACTTGGTATTTCTCCTCTTGCATATATTTCTAATACATCATACATTCCATTTTGTTCTATATATTCTATTGTATTAGGCATTCCTGCATATGTTTGATTATGATGTTCTGGTACAACTAATCTTCCCCATCCTTTTGTTGTTACTTGTCCTTCATATCTTTCTAAAATTGATATTCTACTTTCTAAATCACATACAGCAATTCCTCTAACTACTACTGTGTATCCTAGTTTTTTTAATTCTGTAATTGACTCATCTGCAATTCTGTTATTTTTCATTGTTCCTTCAAATATAATATTATATTTTTCTCTTCTTAATTCTTCAAATAGTCTGCTTGTCCATGTATTACTTTCTTGATCAGTAATTTTAGTATATAATTGTGGATATAATCTTGCTATTTCTTCACTTTGTGGGTGAAATGGTTTTATTTCGTCACTATTTATTATTATAACATTATCATCTTCAAACATTTTTGAAGAATATCCTAAAATTCCACTTTTTCCTGCACCAGTTTGTCCACCAACTATTACAGCAATAGGATTATTTTGTGGAGTTTTTCCACTAACATATATTCTTTTTATGATATCATAATATTCATTATGTTCTTCTTCTGTAAGTTTATACTTTTTTAAAACTTCCTCTTCATTCATTGATATTTTCTCCTTTTACTTCTGGTCCATATACATTAATTATTTTATCTATGATTTTTTCATCAAATTGGTACATTTTGGTTCTTTCTTCCATCAAAATTTTAATTTTTTCTTCTTTTGCTCCATTCATCTCTCTTGATGTTTTTGCAATTTTAGCTGACATAATTTCACTTGCTATTTCTAATTTAGTATTATTGTTCATGATTAATAACCATATTCTCCCTTCTTATAAGATAATAAAAGTATATAACATTTTTACCTGTATTGTCAATAATAAGCTATTTTATTATAAAACTTCTATTAACATACACTTAGATGGTGCCCTCCTTCTCCCGTTGGATTATATAAAGTTATAAGAAGAACTATTTTTGGATCATTTGTTTCTGCAACTCCACAAAAAGATGTAACATATTTATTTGTATTAACTCCATCTTCTGAAGTTCCAGTTTTTCCTCCTACTTCATATCCAGTTACTTTTGCATTTTTTCCTGTTCCTTCTGAAACTACACTATTCATCATACTTAATACTTTTTGTGCATTTTCTTCTGAAATTATTTGTTCTCCTGTTTCAATAGGCATTTCTGTAATTTCTCCTGTTTCACTATTTTGTATACTTTTTACTATTCTAGGTTTTATATATTTTCCACCATTTGAAATTGAAGCAACTGCTGTTATCATTTGCAAAGGTGTAATTTCAAATCTTTGCCCAAAACTTATTGTTGCTAATTCAACTGGTCCAGCCTTTTCCTCTTTTACAAATATACTATTTGCTTCACCTGGTAGTTTAATTCCTGTTTTTGAAAATAATCCAAATTTTCTCAAATATTCGTAATATTTTGTAACTCCTATTTTTTGCCCTAATCCTATAAAAACTGGATTACATGAATTCATTAATGCTAATCTTAAACTTTCTGAACCATGTGGTCTATAATATCTCCAACATTTAATTCTTGTTCCAGCTACTTCTATTGCTCCTGTACAAGAAAATTGTCCTTCTTGATCTATATTAGTTACTATTCCTTCTTGTAATGCTGCTGATGCTGTTACTGTTTTAAATACAGACCCTGGCTCATATGTATCTGATATAGCTTTATTTCTCCACATTCCTTGTAAAATTTTTGTTTTATCTTGTTGTTCCATTGAATTCCAATTATTCTTTAATTCATCTGTATTAGGTTCATATGGTGTATTTAAATCATAACTTGGATAATTTGCCATTGCTAATATATCTCCGTTTTTGGGATTCATTGCAATAATGCTTCCTCCATCTGTACACACATTATCAATACATGCTTCTTCTAAATATTTTTCTACTATGGATTGAATTGTCATATCTATTGTTAATATTATATTATTTCCATTTGTTGCAGAAGTATATGTTTCTTTTCCTATACTTTTTCCTGTAGCATTTGTTTCTCTTTCTATTTTACCATTTTTTCCTTTTAGTTCTTCATCATATTTGGCTTCTATTCCGTCTAATCCCTGATTATCACTTCCACAAAACCCAATTACCTGTGATGCTAAATCTCCATATGGATAATATCTTTTTGTGTCTTCATCTATATTTATTCCTTCACTTATTCCTGTTTCTTCCATCCATTTTCTCAATTCATCTGTTTTTTCCTTATCTACTTGCCTTGCAATAGTTTCTATTGAACTCTTTTTATTCACTTTTTTTAATAATTTATTATAATCTAATTCAAATATTTCACTTAATTTTTGTGCTACTTTTTCTTTATTTTCAGCTTTTATATTTGTTGGATTTATTTTTACAGATTCTACACTAGAACTAACTGCTAATACATATTTTCCAGTACTATCATATATTGTTCCTCTCTTAGCTGTTATTGTTCTACTTTGTGATTGTTGGTCACTTGCCATTTCACTTAAATCAATTCCCCATACAAATTGAATATATCCTAGTCTAGCTGTTAATAGACAAAATATTATAATAACTACAAAAAGCCCATTTTTCATTTTCTTTTTATTTGATAAAGAAATTGGCATAAAATCACCTCTATAGATTTTATGCCAATTTTAATTATTATATTATATTTTTCTAATTTTCATCACTTGATATTTTATATTCAATTTCTTCCATATATGGAAAAATCTCTTTTACTCTTTTTAATGTAAGCATTGTCATTCTGGGCTGAGGATTTTTAGGATTATCTGTTAATAATTTTTGAGTATAGCAATTTTTAGCTGTTCTAAATAATACATATCTATTACGTACATATGTATAATATATTTGATACCCATTTTTTAAGTCTAACCACATATCTTCAAATGTATAATTATCCATAATTTTTTCCTTTCTTAATTACTTAATCATTTCAATAAATTCTTGCTCTGTAATTATATTTATTCCCAAACTTTGAGCTTTAGTTAGTTTACTTCCAGCATCTTCTCCAGCTAATAAATAACTTGTTTTTTTAGAAACCGAACTTGAAGTTTTTCCACCAAACTTTTCTATTATTTCTGATGCCTCTTCTCTAGAATATTTATCAAGACTTCCTGTAAGTACAAATACTTTTCCTTCAAATCTATTATCTTGATTTTCATCTTTTATTCTTTCAGTATTAACTCCTGCTTGTTTTAATCTGATTATTAAATCTTTAGTTTGTTCTTGACTGAAAAATTCTTTTATACTATTTGCCATAATAGGTCCTATTTCTTCTACTTCGCTTAGCTCTTCTATTGATGCATTTGCTAAATTATCTATATTATTAAATGTTTTGGTTAATGTCTTAGCTGCTTTAACCCCAACATGTCTTATTCCTAATGCCGTTAATAATCTATATAAATCATTTTTTTTGCTTTCATTTATACTATTGATTAAATTTTGAGCAAATTTTTTCCCATTTTTCTTTAATGATGCTATATCTTCAAATTTCAAGTCATATATATCTGCTATATTTGCAATCATTTTCTTTTCTAATAATATTCCTATTATATTTTCTCCCAGTCCATCAATATTCATTGCTTCTCTTGAAACAAAATGTACTAAGTTTCTATATAATTTTGCAGGACATTCTATTCCTGTACATCTTACAGCAGATTCTCCTTCTTCTCTTATTGTTTCTGCCCCACATACTGGACATTTTTTAGGCATTTCAAAAATTGTTTCTTCTCCTGTTCTTTTACTAACTACTGCTTCTACAATTTCTGGTATTACATCCCCTGCTTTTTGAATTATTACTTTATCACCTATTCTTAAATCTTTTTCTTTAATAAAATCTTCATTGTGTAAAGTTGTTTTAGATATTGTTGAACCAGCAAGTTTTACTGGCTCT
>CAKPPL010000022.1 GCA_934177555.1 uncultured Clostridia bacterium | reverse complement strand
AAAAAATAAGGAAAAGAAGGATTTAGACAAGTAATATGTCTATAACCTTCTTTTAAAAAAAGTGTCCGGATATCAGAATATTAAAAACGGAGAGCTTGTCAAGGAGCTTGTCAAGTTTAGTATGTAAATTACATATAAAAAAATTCAGCTATTAGGCTGAATTTTTATTTTTAACATAATTAGCTTGTTTTTTTGATAAAATCTTGCACTTCCTCTTATATTATGATATATTATAAAAGTAGAAAAATGGAAAAAAGAAAGGTAAGTGATAAACATGATTGCAATAGGAAGTGACCATGGAGGATATAAATTAAAAGAAGAAATAAAAAGATATTTAGAAGAAAAAGATATAAAATACATAGACTGTGGATGTAACTCAGAAGAAAGAGTAGATTATCCAGATATCGCCAAAGAAGTTGCAACAAAAATACAAAAAAACGAATGTGACAAAGGAATATTAATATGTAGATCAGGAATAGGAATGAGCATAACTGCAAACAAATTTAAAAAGATAAGATGTGCAAAATGTAATAATGTAGAAGAAGCAAAATTCTCTAGAATGCATAATAATAGCAATGTATTAGCATTAGGAGCAGATTATATAAGTACAAGTGAAGCTATATGCATTGTAAGAACATGGATTGCAACTGAATTTGAAGGTGGAAGACATGAAGAAAGAGTAAAAATAATAGAGGAAATAGAAAATATAAATATGAAATAGTGGAGGACCAAATAAATGTGGGGAAATATAGCAATAGCATTTATTTTAGCATTTATAGTATCATTTATGGCAACACCATATACTATAAAAATAGCTAATAAAATAGGTGCAGTAGATATACCAAAAGACAAAAGAAGAATGCATACAAAGAAAATGCCCAAATTTGGAGGACCAGCAGTAATATTAGGATTTATTGTTTCAATGATATATTTAATAGTAGTAATGAGTATAGAAGGTAGTTTAGATTTATTTGCAGAACAAGAATATGGAAAAAAACTATTAGGTGTATTATTAGGAATATGTGCAATAGCAGTTACAGGAGTAATAGATGATATAAAAACATTAAAGCCATGGCAAGAATTACTAGGACAACTTATTGCAGCAATAATAGTAGTATCATTTGGAATAAAAATAGAACACTTAGATATACCATTTTTATATATGGTAGGATTAAGTGATGTATTTTCTACAATTATAACAATAATATGGATTGTAGGAGTAACAAATGCAATAAACTTAATAGATGGTTTAGATGGATTATCATCAGGGATTTCATTAATATCATGTATATCACTATTAATAATATTTTTAATGAATAATTCCCCAATGATTGCAACAGTAATAGTAACAGCAATGAGTGGAGCATTAGTAGGATTTTTACCATATAATTTTTCACCAGCAAAAACATTTATAGGTGATACAGGTTCAAATTTTTTAGGATTTATGTTAGCAGTAGTATCAATACTAGGAGTTGCAAAAACATATACAGCAGCAGTAATAGTATTACCAGTAATAGTATTAGGTTTACCAATATTTGATGTAGTATTTGCTATAATAAGAAGATTGGCAAAAGGAAAATCAATTAAAGCAGTATTTAAGCCAGACAAAGGACATTTACATCATAGACTAGTAGAGAAAGGTTTTACACAAAAACAAGCAGTATTAATTTTATATGGAATGAGTGCTTCATTAGGTATGTTTGCAATAATATTATTTGACAGTGGAATTTGGAAAGCATTATCATTTTTATTAATGATTATTGCTGCAGTTGCAATAGGATATAAAAATTTTGTAAAAGAAAAAGAAGAAACAGAAAATGATAATAAATAATGCAAGAAAGGGTATAAAATATGTGGAAAGAATTTAAAGAATTTGCAACAAAAGGAAATATAGTAGATTTAGCAATAGGTGTTGTAATAGGAGGAGCATTTCAAAAAATAGTAAATTCATTGGTAGAAGATATAATAATGCCAGCAGTATCTATATTAACAGGCAAAGTTGACTTTTCTGATTTAGTATTAAAAATAGGAAATGCTTCAATAAGATATGGAAAATTCATAACAACAATAGTTAACTTTTTAATTATTTCATTTTCAATATTCTTAGTAGTAAGATATTTAAACAAATTAAATAAAATGAAAGAACTAAAAGATATAGAAGAAAAAATGGTAGCAAAAATTGATAAAACAGGTAAGATAAGAAAATATAAAAAAGAAAAGAAAAAAATTGAAGAAGAAAAACAAGATGAAGAACCAAAAACTAAATTATGTCCATATTGTTTAACAGAAATAAATTATAAAGCAACAAGATGTCCACATTGCACATCAATATTAAAAGAAGATAATGAAGAACAAAAAGGAGAATAAAATGGAAGACCAAATAATAAAGTTTTTAGCATATGATGGCAAAATATCAGTAGTATGTGCATCAACAACTAATTTAGTTGAAAAAGCAAGAAAATTACATGACTTAAGTCCAGTTGCAACAGCAGCACTTGGAAGAGTGTTAACAATAACATCACTAATTGGTGCAGATATGAAAAATAAAACAGATAAATTAACAATACAAATAAAAGGAAATGGACCAATAGGAAAAATGGTAGCAGTATCAGATAATTTTCCTCATGTAAAAGCATGTATTACAAATCCACATGTAGATATACCACTAAATGAATTTGACAAACTAGATGTAGGTGGTGCTGTTGGAAATCAAGGATTTATAAATGTAATAAAAGATATAGGATTAAAAGAGCCTTATATAGGAATTAGTCCATTAACATCAGGAGAAATAGCTGAAGACTTTGCAAACTATTTTCAAATATCTGAACAAAAACCTTCAGCTGTAGCATTAGGAGTATTAGTTGATAAAAATGGAGTAAAATCAAGTGGAGGATATATAATAACACCAATGCCTGATGCAACAGAAGAAGAAATTTCTAATGTAGAAAAATTTATTTTTCAAGCAGGTGCAATGTCAAAAATGTTAGATAATAAACTAACACTTAAAGAAATTGCTCAAAAAATTACAGGAGATTCAAAAGTAAAAGTTATTGATGCATCTATAACACCTGTTTATGAATGTGGATGTAGTAAAGAAAAATTTGCTGATAGTTTAATAACATTAGGAGAGGAACAATTAAAAGAACTAATTGAAGAAGATGAAAAAGCAGAAATACAATGTCAATTTTGCAATAATAAATATAATTTTTCAAAACAAGAATTAGAAGAAATATTAAATAGAGTAAGAAAGGATATGAATTAAAATGGAAAAAGTTATAGTATTTGGACATAAAAACCCTGATACAGATTCAATCTGTTCAAGTATAGTAATGGCAGATTTACAAACAAAAATAAGAGGAGAAGAAGTTATAGCTTGTAGATTAGGAGATATAAATGAAGAAACAAAATATGCTTTAAACTATTTTAAAGTTGAAACACCTAAATTTATAGAAAAAGTTGAAAAAGGTCAAGTTGTTATAATGGTAGACCATAATGAATTTTCACAAACTGTAGAAGGAATTGAAGAAGCTAAAATAGATACAGTTGTAGATCATCATAGAATCAATAATTTTTCAACATCAGAACCACTATTCTATTATGCTCAACCAGTAGGATGTACATCAACACTATTATATGAATTATATAAATTAAATAATGTAGAAATAGAACCTAAAATAGCAGGATTAATGCTAAGTGCGATAATATCTGATACATTACTTTTAAAATCTCCAACTACAACAATAAAAGATGTAAATACAGCAAAAGAATTAGCAAAATTAGCAGATATTAATATGGAAGAATATGGATTAGAAATGTTAAAAGCAGGAACAAATCTTGAAAAATATTCTGAAAAAGAATTACTTTCTTTAGATGCTAAAACAATGGAAAAAGACGGAATTAAATATATAGTAGCACAAGTTAATACAGTAAGTATACCAGATGTATTAAAAAGAAAAGAAAAATTAGAAGAAGAAATAAATAAAACAATATTAGAAAAAGGATTAAATTTATTTGTATTTGTTATAACAGATATAGTAAATAGTAATTCAGAGTCAATAGTTTTAGGAGATAAATCTGAATTAATAAGTAAAACATATGAAATAGAAAACAATATAGCTGTAATGCCAGGAGTTGTATCTAGAAAGAAACAAATTTTACCATTAATAGAAAATAATATGTAAAATTATAAAGGAGAAAAAATGAAAAAGTTAAGAAACTTAGCAATATTCATACTAATGATAATAACCATGTTAATACTAAGTACAAAAGCAGAAGCAACAACAGCTAAAATTAATACAGAAACAGCAAGAATAAGAAAAGAAGCATCAACAACATCAACAATAATAGAACAATTAGATAAAAATGAAGAAGTAGAAGTACTAGAAAAAGCAGATGGTTGGTGCAAAATTCAAATAACAAAAAATGGTGAAAAAATCAATGGATATATTAGTGAAAGTTTATTAGACATAAAAGAAGAAGATGCAAAACAAGAGGAAGAAAATGCAACAACTAATGAAATATCAAATGAAGTAGTAAATGAAAATGAACAAGAAGAACCAGTAAATCAAGATATACCAGTTGCAAATGAAATAAAAGAAAATGAAGAATATGAATTATCACAAGAAATAGGAATAAAATTACTTCCACTTATAAATTCAAATGAAAAGGGAAAAATAAGTGGAAAAATAAAAGTATATGAAATTATAAATGACTGGGGCAAAATAGAAAATGATACAATATCAGGTTGGGCAAGAATAAATACAATAAAATCATCATTAACTGAACAAGAAAAAAATGAAGAAAATACAACTGTAGTTCCAGAAGAAGAAAATAATCAGACAACAGAGACTACAACACAACCAGAACCAGAAGTTACAGAAAATGTAGAAACTGAGAAAGTAATAAAAACAGGGTATGTAAATACAGAAAGTTTAAAAGTAAGAAAAGAAGCAAGCAAAACAAGTGCAGAAATTGATAGCTTAAAATTAAATGATCAAGTTTCTATATTAGAAGAAACTGATGGATGGTATAAAATAAAAATAAGTGGACAAATAGGATATGTAGCATCAAAATACATATCAAGTACAAAAACAACAGAAACAACTTCGAGAGGGGAAATATCAAGAGAAGAAGAAAAAATTAGTACAGAAGAAAAAAAAGAAGAGTCAAGTACAATAGCAAATACTACAGGTACAGAAGTAGTTAATTATGCAAAACAATATTTAAAATATAAATATGTATCTGGTGGAGAAACACCTGATACAGGATTTGATTGTTCAGGTTTTACAAAATATGTATATAAACATTTTGGAATAACATTAAGTAGATCATCTTCAGCACAAGCTCAAAATGGAGTAGCTGTAGAAAAAAGTGAACTACAAGCAGGAGATTTATTGATATTTAATGGAGATTCTAATACAAGTGTAGGGCATGTAGGAATATATATGGGAGATGGTAATTTTATACATGCTTCAAATCCAAAAGATGGTGTAAAAATAACAGGATTATCAACATCTTATTATAAAACAAGATATGTTGGAGCAAGGAGAGTAATTTAATTGAATAGACCAATTATTGTTATATTAATTGGTTATATTATAGGTATATTATGGGGGCTATACTTAAAAATAAGTATAGTCTTTTTATATATTTTAATATTAATAATATATTTTATAATAAATCATAGATATAAAAAAAGAAAATTTAAAATTTTTTCAATAAAAAGATATTTTAGATATATCAAATTATTTTTTAAAGTCAATGTAATAATATTAATTATTATATCATCATTTTTTTCAAGCAGTATTATCAAATATTATAATAATAAGTATCAAACTAAATTCAAAGATGGAGAAAATATAGAAATTCAAGCTAATATAATAAGTAATAAAATTGAAAAAGAATTTTATAATAAATATAAAATAAAGTTTGAGCATAATACATATTTTTATATAAATGTCAGCAAAGATGAGAAGTTAGAATATGGAGATAAAATAAATTTAAAAGGAATATATAAAGAACCTAATAAGGCTACTAATTATAAATGTTTTGATTATAAAAATTTTTTAAAAACTAAAAAAATATATGGAACAATACAAGTAGAAAAAATAAAAATACTAGAAAAGCATTGTAATAATATACTAGAAGAGGTTTCTAATAAAATTTATTTGAAAATTGAATCTAATATAAAAAAGACATATGAAGATAATTATGAAATTATGTTAGGAATACTTTTAGGACATACAGAATATATAGAAGAAGATATTATAGAAAATTTTTCAGAAAGTGGTATATCACATATATTAGCAGTTTCAGGTTTACATATAACATATATAATCTTTTTGGTTACTAATATTAGTAATGGAATTTTTGGAAAAAGGTATTGCAAAATTATTAATATATTTGTTTTAATAATGTATATGTTTATAACAGGTTTTAGTATTTCTGTTGTAAGAGCATGTATTATGGGAATACTTGCTAATGGAGCATTTGTAGTTAGCCGAAAAAATGATACCATAAATAGCATGGCAATATCAGCATTATTAATATTACTTAATAATCCATATAGTTTAGAAAGTATCAGTTTTTTATTAAGTTATGGAGGAACAATAGGAATAATATTTTTTAAAGATACAATAATCAAAATATTAATGAATATAAAAGTAAAAAATAAAAAATGGAAATATATTTTTATAAGAATACAAAATAAATTTTTACCAATAATAGATATGTTATCTGTAACATTATCAGCACAAATTGTTATAGGACCAATAATATTAGTTAAATTTAATAATATAGGTATTGCATTTATAATAACTAATTTATTATTAAATCCATTAATAGGAATAATAGTATTAGGTGGAATGATACAAATAATAGTTTCATTTATATCAATAAAAATAGGAATTATAATTGTGAAAATAATAAATATTCCTATTTATGTTTTACTTATGATAAGTAAATTAGGAAAGAAGATACCATTAGGAAATGTGAAAGTATTTACACCAGAAATATATCAAATAATTATCTATTATGTAATTGTTGTAATTTTTAAATATTTATATCATATCTTTAATTCATTATATTTGAATATGAGCGAAAAAAGAGTAAAAAATATAATATATTTATTAAAATATAAATTAAATCCATATAGAAAACAAATAAAATTTTTTATCATAATAATTTTTATCTTTTGTTTAATAATATCTAAAATTCCAAAAAAATTAAAAATTTATTTTATAGATGTAGGACAAGGTGATTCAACAATGATTGTTACCCCAAATAAAAAAACAATAATTGTAGATGGTGGTGGAAATGAAAAATATGATATAGGAAAAAATATTATTTATCCATATTTATTAAATAGAAAAATATGGAAAATAGATTATTTGATTATAAGTCATTTTGATACAGATCATGTACGGACGGGACTTTATATTTATTAGAAAATATGAAGGTTAATAATATAATTATAGGAGAACAATATGATAGTACAGAAAATTATGAAAAAATAAAAAGATTAGCTGAAAAAAATAAAATTAATGTAACTATTGTAAAATCAGGAGAAAGAGTTAATATAGAAAAAGATATGTATATAGATTTTCTATGGCCAAATTCTAATAAAGTAATTACTCAAAATATTGTTAATAATAATTCATTAGTATTTAGAATGAAATACAAGAAATTTTCAATGATGTTTACAGGAGATATTGAAGAAATTGCTGAAAAAGAAATTTGTAAAAAATATAAAAATTTACAATCTACGATTTTAAAAATTGCACATCATGGTTCAAAAACATCATCAACAGAAAAATTTTTAGATTTAGTAAATCCTAATTATGCTTTAATTGGAGTAGGGAAGAATAATAAATTTGGTCATCCCAATAAAAATATAATAGAAAGATTAAGAAAAAGAAGCATAGATTTTTATAGAACAGATCAAAATGGCGAAATAAAAATAGAAACAAATGGAAAGACTTGTATAAAAATAACAACCTTTGACAATAATATAAAAAGTGGAAGGTTGTGATAATATGAAAAATTTGTATAAAATAATATTTAGTATTATACTATTATCAATTATTGTAATTACAATTACATATAATATTAGAAAAAATAATAAAGAAAAAACTCAAGTTCCAGAACCAGGGGTATATATATCAGAAGTTGTAGATGATGAATGCACAGAAGAATATAGAGAAAATCAAGAATCCACAACTGTAACATCTACACAAGAAAAAGTTTCTGCAAATGCAGAATTGATATTAAAAAAATATTATAGCAAATGTGATCATACAATAAATGAATATGTAGAATTACCTAAAGAGTTAGTAAATTTGACAAAAGATGAAGTACAAGAAAAATATCAATATTGGAAAGTAATAGGATTTGAACCAAATAAAATTACATTATACAAAGAATTTGATGATTTATGTGGAGAACATTTTAAATTAAAAGTAGAAAATGGTAAAATTACAATATATACAATAAATGATGATGGGACTGAAAGCATATATGAAAGAACAAATATATCTAGTGAATATTTAACAGAAACTGATTTAATTAATATGCAAGATGGGTTAGAGATATATGGAAAAGAAGAATTAAATAAAATAATAGAAGACTTTGAATAGCCTTCTATTGTTTTTTTATTTTAAATTTTATTCCATACATAATTAAAGAAAATATTGTTGCAAGTATTGCTAAATAATACATATATAAATCAATTCTAAAAGAAAAATTAATATTAAATTGATTAATTAATAGAGAACAAATAATAGCTAAATAAAATAAAATTGTAGCTAATTTTCCATACCATTTACTATATACAACTACATCTTTTCTTGAATAAAGTACAGATGCTGTAATAATCATAATACATTCTTTAATGAAGACAACTGCTAGTATCCACCAAGGAAGAATATTTAATATTGTTAATGCCAAAAGTAATGAAATTTGAGTTAACTTATCAGCTAATGGATCAATTAATTTTCCAATGTCTGTTATGTAATTGTATTTTCTTGCTATGTATCCATCTAAGATATCTGTAATAGCAGATATCGTAAATATAATTAACCCAATTAAGTAATGGTGAGATATAACTGTAATAAAAATAAATGGTATTAAAATAAATCGTATAACGGTTAATATATTTGGTATATTTTCTTTCTTCATTTATTAATCCTTTCAAAAAGTGAGAATTTAGAAATTCTCACTTTTTATAATTTTAGTTAACTTTAAAATTTAAAGTGTCATTCTCTAAATCAATAACAATATTTTGACCTTCATGGACATCTCCTCTTAAAATCATTTCAGAAATTTCATCTTCTATATATCTTTGAATAGCTCTTCTAAGAGGTCTTGCACCAAATTTTAAATTTGTTCCTTTTTCTAATATAAAGTTTTTTGCATTTTCTGATATTTCTAATGTCATATTTTTTTCTGATAATGCTTTTTTTGTATCTTTTAACATTAAATCTATTATTTGTATTAGTTCAGGTTTTGTTAATGAATCAAATACAATTATTTCATCAATTCTATTTAAAAATTCTGGTCTAAATACTTGTTTTAAATTTTCTTCAACTTTACCTGTATCAATAGTTTGTTTTGCAAAACCAATAGAATTATTATTTAAGTTTGAGCCAGCATTTGAAGTCATTATAATAATTGTATTTTGAAAACTTACTGTATTTCCTTGAGAATCTGTAAGTTTTCCATCATCAAGTACTTGTAATAATATATTAAATACATCAGGATGTGCTTTTTCAATTTCATCTAATAATATAATTGAATATGGTTTTCTTTTTACTTTTTCAGTTAATTGACCTGCATCATCATAACCAACATAACCTGGAGGTGCACCAATTAGTTTAGATGTAGAATGACTTTCCATATATTCAGACATATCAACACGAATAATTGAGTCTTCTGAGCCAAACATTTCATATGCTAGACTTTTAGCAAGTTCTGTTTTACCAACACCTGTAGGGCCTACAAATATAAATGAAGGTGGTCTTTTTGTACTTTGTAATCCAGCACGATTTCTTCTTATTGCACGTGCAACACTGCTAACAGCTTTATCTTGACCAATTATTCTTGTATGAAGATTTGTTTCAAGATTTAGTAATTTTTGTGTTTCTGCTTCAGTTATTTTTTTTACTGGTATTTTAGTCCAATTTTCAATAACTTGTGCAATATCTTGAACAGTTAAATTTTTTAATTTTATAGTATTATTTAATTTGTCTATTTCTTCAATTAATCTACATTCTTGAGTTTTTAAATCGGCAGCTTTTTGATAGTCTTCAGTTGAATCAGCATTTGCAGCATCAGCTTTTTGGGCTTGAACTTGGCTTAATTCTTGTTTTAGCATTTCTAATTGGAATAATTCTTTATTTTCAAGATTGATTCTTGAACAAGCTTCATCAAGAATATCTATAGCTTTATCAGGTAAAAATCTGTCATGAATATATTTTTCAGACATAATTACAGCTTGTTTGATTACATCATTTGAGATTTTTACTTTATGATATTCTTCATAATATTTTTTTATACCTTCTAGTATTGTAATTGAATCATCAATATTTGGTTCTTCAACTAATACTTGTTGGAATCTTCTTTCTAATGCAGAATCTTTTTCAATATATTTTCTGTATTCTTTTAATGTAGTTGTACCAATTAA
Organism: uncultured Clostridia bacterium; assembly: GCA_934177555.1. Taxonomy (GTDB): domain Bacteria; phylum Bacillota; class Clostridia; order TANB77; family CAG-508; genus CAG-269. Next base: position 4,933 of record CAKPPL010000022.1, on the reverse strand, counting down.
TTGGATTTCACCATTAGATAGGGAAGGTTTTAAGATATTAGCAGCATTCATTGAATGTTCTCCATCTCCAGCTCCAATTATATTATGAATTTCATCAATTACTAATATAATATTTCCAAATTCTTTACATTCGTCAATTATACCTTTCATACGAGATTCAAATTGACCTCTGAATTGAGTTCCTGCAATAACTGATGTCATATCAAGTAAATAAACTTCTTTGTTTAGTAATTTAGCAGGTACATTGTTATTAGCAATTTTGATTGCTAAACCTTGAGCTATAGCTGTTTTACCAACACCAGGTTCACCAATTAAACAAGGATTATTTTTGGTTCTTCTATTTAATATTTGGATTACTCTTTGAATTTCTTTATCACGACCTATAACCATGTCTAATTCATTATTTTTTGCTTTTACTGTTAAATTTGTTCCAAAAGAATCAAGATATTTCTTTTTTTTATTAGTTTTCTTTTTTTCAACTTTAACTTTTTGCCTACTATTATTTGTTTCTTCTTTATTATTAGAATTTTGATTTTTTGGTACTATATTAGCAAAGATTGAGCCTATTGGAATACCTAAAGGTGATTCACCATTTTCTAAATCTTCTGCATTAAAGTCTTCTGGATCAATTTCCTCAAGATTTTCTATTTTTAAATTTGATGATAAATCTTTAAAAAGTCCTTCAAGTTGTTTTGACATATTTGACATATCTATATTATTGAAAGAATTAGGATTTATATTGTTGTTTGTCTCAGGTACATCTAAACCTCTTTTTTTTGCACATTCAGTGCATAAGCCTTCCATTGATGATTTACCATCTTCTATTTTATTTATAAATACTACTGCTGTGTTTTTTTTGCATTCTGAACATAACATATTTTTTGTTTCCTCTTTTCTATTTTTTAATATTATATATCATACATTAATTTTACCATTTAGTCAATAGAAAATACATTTTGAAAATGACTAGACAAAATAATATTAATGTGTTAATATATATGAGTATTAAATTTTTTATATGCCGGTGTGCTGGAATTGGTAGACGGGGCAGACTCAAAATCTGTTGTCAGCAATGGCGTGTGGGTTCGAGTCCCACCACCGGCACCAAAGCGAGTTTTCGTAAGATTATAGTTGGCTAACTAACAAAGGAAAAAAAATAAAAAGATGCTAAAAGAAAAATAACATATATAAAAGAATAGCTTATATTAATAAAATATAAAGATTGATATAAGCTATTTATTTTCTTTGTTAAAATATATTTAGAAAAAGAGAATTTATTAAGTTTTCATTGTTTATATTATAGAGTATACCAATATTAATATTTGGTAATTGGTATTCAATTGGAATTTCATAAACTTCTTCATTTTGTAATTCTTTTTCTACAAATTCTTTAATAACAAGAGCATTGGCATAACCATTTTTAACTAATGGTAATATGTTATTATAATTGCTAACATTTATTATTTTAGGTTCTTCTATGTTGAATTTTTGCTGAATAGATTGGAAGATTTTTTTATATTTAGGATTAGTGTCTAGTAAAATTAAAGGCTTATTAAAAATTTTGGTTGAAGAATCATTACCAACCATGCATAAATGAAAATTTTTTAAAGTTTTAAATATAAGACTATCGTCAAATTTATAATTAGTTGGCTCAAGAATAAAAGCAAAATCTATCATTCCATTTTTTAACTGACTATTTAATAAGTCAAAATTTGAAGTATCCATAAAACTTATGTTGGAATACTTATTAAATAAATTATCTATTTTTTTTGTATTAATAAAATAGTTTAAGAATGTAGGATGTATTGCAATTTTTATTTCATTGTTTGAAATAATTCTTGAAAATACATTTTCTGCCTTTATTATATTATGGATTTCGTTTGATATTAAATTATATAGTTCAATCCCCTCTTTTGATAAAGCCACTCCTTTATTTTCTCTTATAAAAAGTTTTTTACCAATTTGCCCTTCCATTGTTTTAAGCATTTTACTGATAGCTGGTTGACTTATATTTAATTCATTAGCAGCTTTAGTAATATTTTTGTTTTTAGCTATTGTAATAAATACTTTATAATATTCTAAATTAATATTCATAATTTGCCTCCTATAATAATTATACCATAACTTTTGGTTATGTCAAACATAAAAAATATATATTTTACATAATAACAAATAGAGACTATAATAAATATAAGAAAAATGTTTAAACCTCATTTTTCAGCTAGGTATGATATTTACAAAAATAATTATTTTGGAGGGACGAAAGTATATGTCACATGAAATTTTACAATTGATTGTGGGAATGGAGGGATTGTATTTAGCTTTTATGGCGTTTCCATACAGTTTGCTTTATGCAATGTTCACTTCTCCAAATTCTGATGGTTTTAAACTTTTGCTAGAAATAATTTTACTTAACTTAGTATCAATGCTAGTAGTGGCAATTGTAGTTAGTGTTATGGGAGTAATATTTCTTTAACCATTAAAGAGCATTTTTCTTATGAAGAATGCTCTTTTCATGTATTTGATTAATTTAATATAAGAAATAATGTTAAAAAATGATAACTGATGTTTGAGAATATATAAAAAAAGTATATTAATTTGTATTAAGAGTTATATTTGATATTATTTACAAAAAAATGTAAAAGATATATAATAAATTTGTCTGAGAGGTAATTGTATGAATAATATAGATAGAGAAAAAATTATATTTATTTTGGGAAACTTAAAACAAAGCGAAAAAACTTTAATATTAATGCAAAGAATTCAAGATATGAATGATATAGAATTTGAACAATTTTGTGAAGAAAATAAAATTTACACAATGAGTGATGCATTAAATCATTTGAATGGTATTATTCAATTTTCTCCATTTAATAATGTTGTTACTTTATCAGAGCTAGATAACAACCATGCTTTTTTTCATTTTACAAATATAGAACATATAGATAGTATTGCTCATAATGGTATTAATGCAAAAATTGGAGAACGTTCAGAAGGTTTAGAAAAAGATGCAATGTTCTTTTTCACAGAAGGATATGAAAATGAATTGAATTTATGTGATGTCTGGGCAAAATGGATTATGCATCGTACATATGGAGAAAAAAATCAATTTGGAGTTTACAATGATGTTGATGAGGTAAAAAGAAGCAAATTAATTAATGAATGGAGGGAATCTTTTCTTAACAGAGATTATAAAAATGATACAGAAAAAAAAGAATTCATATTTTCATTAATGTATGAAGGGATGCTTGAACGAACGTTGTTATCATTGAATCTTAAAGAAGGTGTTGATTTTTCAAGAGATGCTATTGATGTAAAAAAGCAAGAAGCATTTGATAGACTTAAAGATGGTGATAAATCAAATTTTAAATTCTTAGAAGTTATGTACGAAAAACATTCCGATTTAACATCAAGTACTATAGATGGATGGAATATGCAAAGTTTACCTAATAGATCTGTTTTGCCTTCAAATATATCACAAATTGTATCAAATGATGGATATACTGATATGTTACATGTAATAATTGATATGCATCAAGATTATAAAAAAAATATGAATTCAAAACCCGAATATTTTGACTTATTAAATGAGTTTGTGGAATATGCTAGTAAAAGATTAATAATAGAGCAAGAAAAAAACAAAAAAGGTAAAAATGGTTATGAAGATTGCATGCAAGATGATGGAGTAAAAGTGAGCACAACACAAAAAGCAACACGAGTAGTAAAAGAGGCTGCTTTAGATAAAGATGAAAATAGTAGAGAAGAAAATGATATAGGAGAATGAAATGGTAAATGAAAAATATAGTATTGCAATGTGTGAAACACTTAGATACTTAAAGGGAATTAATCAAGATGATTTGAATAAAATACCTAGTAAATTTATAAAATTTCTTAATGATAATAGTTCAAAAAATTATGAATGTGATTTTGATTATACCAAACCCTTAAAAGAGCTAAATATATCAGAAGAGGCTAGAGGGATAATTGCAATGATATGTTTAAATTATTGGTGTATTACAGATGAACAAAAAGAAAAATTTAAAAGTCATTTAACTGAAAATGAAATGAAATTTCAAGAAGAAATGAGAAGGAAATACAATCCAGATAATCTTTTTAAGAATAAAGTTGAAAAAAATTAATTACAAAATATAGTATAAAATAGTTGAAAATTTATATAAAAGGTGCTAAAATTAGTTGATTAACTTGCAATGCAAGAATTTGGAGGAATTTATTATGCATAAGTTTGAGCGGGTAACTCATACATTGGTAACAACAGTTCTTTGGATTTTTATAATGATATGTTTGTGCAAAAGAATAGAAATAATCTGTTCAAATAAAATTTTTCTTATGGATAAGGCAAATCAATATTTTTGTTATAGTATATTTTTTCTGGTAATATGGGTAATAGCATTATTTTTTATCCCACCAGATTTTGAATATTATATAAAAGATAATAAAGATAATATAATATTTAAAAATAAAAATGAAGATTATATTATAATTGATAAGCCTTTTACTATAACTAAAGATGAAAATCCTTATTATATAGTAATAAATGATGGATTTGCAAAAATCCGATTACCATATGATGAAGAAGTGTTGAAATTCCTTAATGAAATCAAAAATTGATTTCAAAAAAAGAAATTATCTATAATAGATAGTTTCTTTTTTAAATTGAGTTAATAGTCTTCTAGACTAACATCTGTATATAAAGATATATAAAGAATCGATAAAATGCTGATATATCAACATTTTATCGATTCTTTATTGGAGGCGAGTGTGGGAGTCGGACCCACCATCAGAGTTTTGCAGACTCGTGCCTTACCGCTTGGCTAACTCGCCGAATATTAAAAATTTTTGGAGCAGGTAACGAGAATCGGACTCGTGACTAAACCTTGGCAAGGTCTCGTTTTACCACTAAACTATACCTGCA
>CAKPPL010000021.1 GCA_934177555.1 uncultured Clostridia bacterium | reverse complement strand
TATTTAGAAAAGATTATGAAGAAAGAAAAAATAATCCAAATTCTTTATTAGATGAAAATAAAAGATATATAGTAGGCGCAGGAATAAATACTAGAGATTATGAAGAAAGAATACCAGCATTAGTGGAAGCAGGAGTAGATATATTATGTATAGATTCATCTGATGGATATTCAGTATGGCAAAAAAATACAATACAATATGTAAGAGAAAAATATGGAGATAGTGTAAAAATAGGAGCAGGAAATGTAGTTGACAAAGAAGGTTTCAGATATCTAGCAGAAGCAGGAGCAGATTTCATTAAAGTTGGAGTAGGTGGAGGCTCAATATGTATAACAAGAGAAACAAAAGGTATTGGTAGAGGACAAGCAAGTAGTTTAATAGATGTTGTAGCTGAACGTGATAGATATTATGAAGAAACAGGAATATATATACCAGTATGTTCTGATGGAGGAATTGTACATGATCATCATATAACAATAGCATTAGCACTAGGAGCTGATTTTGTAATGATGGGACGTTATTTTGCTAGATTTGATGAAAGTCCAACAAGAGTAGTTAGAATAGATAATAACTATGTTAAAGAATATTGGGGAGAAGGTTCAAATAGAGCAAGAAATTGGCAAAGATATGATATGGGAGGAGCAAAGAAACTTTCTTTTGAAGAAGGTGTAGATTCATATATTCCATATGCAGGACCATTAAAAGACAATTTAGATATAACAGTTTCAAAAATAAAATCAACAATGTGTAACTGTGGTGCAATAACAATATCAGAATTACATGAAAAAGCAAGATTAACACTAGTATCAAATGTTAGTATTGCAGAAGGTAGTGCACATGATGTAATTTTAAAAGAAATAGATAAACAATATAAATAGTAAAAAGGCTCACTTCAAAGGTGAGTCTTTTATTCTTTTTTCATTTTTGGTTTTGAAATCAAAGATGCAATATATCCAAAAAATACAGCAGCAGCAATTCCACCAGCAGATGCAGTAATACCACCAGTAAATGCACCAATGATTCCAGTTTCTTTTACGCCTTTTATTGCACCTTTAGCAAGATTATAACCAAATCCAGTTAAAGGTACAGTAGCTCCTGCGCCAGCAAAATCAACTAAATATTTATAAATACCAAGACCACCTAAAATAGCTCCAGTAGTTACAAATATTACTAAAATTCTTGCAGGAGTAAGCTTTGTTTTATCAATAAGAATTTGACCAATAACACAAATTAATCCACCAGTAACAAAACATTTTAATAAATTCATAAAAATACCTCCAATAATTAAATTTCAATACTAACAGCATGAGCAATACCAGGAATTGACTCGCCTTGTTGAGATGAAGTAGAATTCATCAAAGCACCAGTAGCAATTAATAATAGTCTTTTTATTTTTTTGTCTTTTAATTGTTTGTAAAAATATCCAGAAAATACTGTTGCACAACAACCACATCCACTTCCACCAGAATGTGTATCTTGACTATTTTTATCAAATATTAAAACACCACAATCATTATAATTAGATTTAATATTAAAACCTTTATCTTGAGCAAGATCTGTTAAAATATCTTTACCTATATGACCAAGATCACCTGTAATAATTGCATCATAATAATTAGGTGAGCGACCAGTGTCATTAAAATGACATATTAAAGTATCTAAAGCAGCAGGTGCCATAGCTGCACCCATATTATTAGCATCTTTAATACCCATATCTACGATTTTTCCACTTGTAATATGAGTTATAAATGGTCCTGAACCTGATTTAGATAAAATAGCAGCACCACTACCAGTAACAGTCCATTGAGAAGTTGGTGGACGTTGATTTCCTAATTCTAAAGGAAATCTAAATTGTTTTTCAGCACTACAGAAATGACTAGATGCAGCACATAATACATGTTTTGCACATGCTTCTGTAACGATGGCACCTAAACTAAGACCTTCTACAAAAGTAGAACAAGCTCCAAATATTCCTAAAAATGGAATATTTAATTCTCTTAAACCAAAACTAGAAGAGATACATTGATTTAATAAATCACCAGCAAAGCAATATTCAATATCACTTGAAGCAATTCCTGATTTTGAAATAACCATATTTACAGTTTCTTTAATTATTTTACTTTCTGATTTTTCCCAAGTTTTTTCACCCCAAAATTCATCATCTAAACATTGGTCAAAATATTTAGATAAAGGTCCATCAGCTTCTTTTGGACCAACAATAGAAGCAACTTCTGTAATACAAGGTGGGATATCAAATTTTATTGTTTGTTTTCCTATTTTTTGCATAAAAACTTCCTTTCTACACTAATGTAATAGATTGAGTGTTAAAAATTATATAAACAAGACCTACAATTATTGAAGCTGATATACCAAACACAAGTACAGGACCAGCAACAGTAAACATTTTTCCACCAACACCCATAACATAACCTTCAGATTTATATTCCATAGCAGGTGAAACTATAGAATTTGCAAAGCCAGTAATAGGAATTAATGAACCAGCACCTGCAAATTTTCCTATTTTATTAAAAATGTTAAGACCTGTTAAAAATGCACTAATAGCAATTAAAATAATAGAAACAATAGTACCAGATAATTCTGTAGAAATACCTCGAGATTTGCAAATATCCATTATAATTTGTCCTATTGTACAAATTAACCCACCAACCCAAAAAGCATTGAAACAATTTTTGAAAATAGGGGAATTTGGTGATTTTTTATCTACATAATTTTGATAATATTTTTTTGAATCTAATGGTTTCATAATTTAACCTCCTAAAATATTATAAATATTATTTCCATTTAAAGAAGAAATATACAAGAAAATATTACATTAATATTACAAAAATATTACATTAATATTACGACGATATTACAAAAAATACAATTAGATTACATTTTACTAAAAGCTATTGACATTTTGTCTAAAAAAGATAAAATAAAAGTAAGTGTAATTATTAAAAATGTAAGGAGGATAAAATGCCAAGTTATTTAGGATTATATGTCGAAGATAATCTAATAAAGTATGCAAAAGTAACTAAAAATAAGCAACAAATCAAAGTTGACTCATTTGGAATTAAATTTTATTCTGACATATATAAAGCAATAGAACAAATAGTAGAAGAAACCAATAGTGCAAAAACACCAATTAGTGTAAACTTAAAAAATGAATCATATCAATATTTTAATATGTTTGCACTATTAAATAAAAAAGATTTAGAAAAATCAATAAAATTAGAATTTGAATCATATTGCTCAAAAAGAGGATATAATGTAAATTCCTTAGAAACAAAATATGCTATTGTAAATGATACAGAAAAAAAAGAACAATTAAAAGTAATTAATATTAGTGCAAGTAAAACAGATTTACAAAATATAGAAGATACATTTTCAGGATATAAAGTTACAGAAATAACACCTGTTTCTATGAGTATAGCCAATATAATGAATTTGCCACCAAAAGAAAATGCTCTAATAATAAATATGGAAAATAACACAACTGTAACAACAGTAATTGATGGAAATGTATTTAATGTTGCAACATTAGATATGGGTAGTACAGAAATATTAGAAAAAATTAATGAAAGAGAAAATTCATATGCAAAATCATATGAAATATGTCAAAATACTACAATATATACAGCAGAAACGATGCAACAAGAACTAACAGAAGAAGAAAGTCAAGCATTAGCAGATATAATGCCAACATTATATGAGATAGTCGGAAATGTACAAAAAATAATAAATGAAACACCAGAAACAATTACAAAAATTTATTTAACAGGTACATTATGTTGCATAAATAATATCGACTTATATTTTGAAGAATATTTAGGACATGTAAAATGTGAAATATTAAAACCTTTCTTTATTTCAAGCCTAGGAAAAGAAATTAATGTAAAAGATTATATAGAAGTAAATTCAGCAGTTTCATTAGCTTTACAAGGATTAGGAGAAGGCATAAAAGGAATTAACTTCAGAAGAAAATTGATAAGTGAAGGATCATTAAATATATCTTTTAATAAAGACATGTTTAAAAAGTCTAAAAATAAAGCAAATAAATTTAATATGAATGATTTTCATGATAAACTATCAAGAAAAGAAATGGGAGCATTAAGAGGTTTAGTATCAGTATTAATATTTATAGTTATATTTGACACATTCTCAATATTGTTAACAAATCAAATAAAAAATAAAGAAAAAGAAGTTGACAATGTAACTACAAAAATAAACACACAAATTGCTAAAATAAAAACAGATACTTCTAATTTAACTACAAAAGCTACTCAATATACAGAAATGACATCAGATTTACAAGAAGTAAACAAAAAAATAAGTGATTTAAATGCAAGTAAAAATTTGATACCAAATTTATTAAATCAAATAATGAGTGCAATAGATGAAACAGTTCAATTAACATCAATAGAAAATACTACAGATAAACATATTGTTATAATTGCTCAATCAGAACAATATCCAGGCTTAGGATATTTTAAAACAAAATTAAAAACAAAAAATATACTTCAAAATGTTGTTTCTGGAAGTAGTATGAAACAAGATGGAGTTATAAAAGTTACGATAGAAGGTGATTTGCCATGAGAAAATTATTACTAGGATTATTAACAATTATTCTATTTGCATTAGCTGTATATACATCAATTTATGGTGTAATGATGGCAGGGATACAAGTTAATAGTATTCCAGCAATAAAAGAAGAAAATGACAAATTAGATAAAAAAATTAAAATAGCATCAGATTTAAAAAATAAAGAATATCCTCAAAATATTGCTTTATTGGAAGCAGCATATAAAAAATTAACTACAGAAAAAGAAAGCTATGACCAAGTATTAGCATTAGGCGTAGATGAAAATGGATTACCATTAAGTAAAATACAAGAATATGAAATGGAAAAAATATGGGTTACAGTAGGTAATTATGCAACTAAAGAAGGGATAGACTTAAAAATAGATATTACAGTAAATAATGCAGTAACAAAAACATATAACTTGAACTTTACGGTAACAGGTGGATATATACAAATTACAGATTTCTTATATGATATAGAAAGAGATTCTAGCTTAGTATTTAAAATAGAAAATTTCAAACTTGTAGCAGGTTCTAAAGATGATGAATTAGTAGGAACATTTACATGCAAAGATATTAAACTTAATATATCAAATGCAGATGATATAATGTCAAGCACAATAAATGGACAACAAGATGGAAATTCTAATACAACTACAAATGGTAATACTACAACAAATAACAATACAACAACAAGTTCAAATACAACAAATAACAATACAACGACAAGTTCGAATACAACAAACACTACAAATACAACAAACACAACAAATACTACAAATTAATGATAGAAAGGAGTAGAATTTATGACAAAAGTTATAATTAGAGAAATAATTATAGCACTTCTAGTATGTTTAGCAATAATGTTACTATTAAGTGTTGGATTATATAATTTTATTCCATCAAATAAAGTGATTCCAGAAGTTGAAGAATATTCACCAAGTCAAGATATACAAGCTCAATTAAATGCAGTTGTAGAAGATGACTCAAATGATATAATAAAAACATATGAAATCACAGCACAAGATTTGGAAAATTATCAAAAAACAAATGATTATAAACCAGGAAAATCAAATCCATTTGCAGCATATATAGCACCAGTTACTACAGAAGGTGCAAGTACTGGAACAGATTCAGGAAATACATCAAATACTACAGAAACAGGTAGTTCAACAAGTAATTCTGGAGGATCATTATTTGAGAATGGTTCAAGCAAATAAAAGAACAATAAACAAAAGATAATATTTTAATTATCTATAACAAAGTTATTAAAATTTTAATATACAAATAAGAAAAATGAAAGGAGAGAAACACAGTGAAAAATCAAAAAGGTATAACATTAATTGCATTAGTTGTTACAATCGTTGTATTATTAATATTAGCTGGAACATCAATAGCTATGTTAACAGGAGACAATGGAATAATAACAAATGCACAAAAATCACAAGCTTCAAATACAGAAGGTGAAGTAATAGACAAAATGAGTCTTGCTTATAATACTGCTTATACAGAAGCAAGAATAAAGATGTCAACAAATAATGGATATCAACCAAGTGATGCAACACATGTTGCTGAATTAGCTTTAACAGTAGCAAAAGAACTTGGATTAACATCTGCAACAGATTCAACAACAGCAGGAATACCAGCTACAAGTGCTGATAGTGTAACAGATGGATACCATGTATATTACTCAACAACAACAGGAAAAATTGTTATGGTTTATGGTGATTCAAAATTTGCTTTAAATTCTGAAAAAACTGCAGGCGAAAACAATTTATATCCAGCTGTAAGAGGAGAAATAACACTTACAACAACAGGAATTTCATATACAGCACAACCAGAAAGAAAAGTAAAATAAAAAAATGAATTAAATTCGAAGGGAGAAAAATAAAAATGAGAAATCAAAAAGGTATAACTTTAATTGCATTAGTAGTAACTATAGTAGTACTATTAATATTAGCAGGAACATCAATAGCTATGTTAACAGGAGATAATGGAATAATAACAAATGCACAAAAATCACAAGCTTCAAATACAGAAGGTGAAGTATTAGACAAAATGGGATTAGCTTATAACACATTAAATACAGAAACAAAAGTACAAATGTCTGTAACAAATGGATATCAACCAAGTGCACCAGATAAAACACTAGCATTAGCAACATTAGTTGCAAATGAATTAGGTGCAACAGCACCAACAGCTGTATCTGAAGCAACAGATCCTATAACAGATGGAAAATATCATGTAACATATACAGTAAATGAAACTGATAAAACATCACAAATAGTAATTGTATATGGTGATTCAAAATTTGCTTTAGCATCTAGTACAGCAGAAGGAAGCAATAACTTATATCCATGTATGAAAGCAACAATAAATCTTACTACAACAGGTGCAAGTTATAGTGTAACATCAAGAAAAGTAAAATAAAAAAAATGAATTAAATTCGAAGGGAGAAAAACAAAAATGAGAAATCAAAAAGGTATAACTTTAATTGCATTAGTAGTAACTATAGTAGTACTATTAATATTAGCAGGAACATCAATAGCTATGCTAACAGGAGATAATGGAATAATAACAAATGCACAAAAATCTCAAGCTGCAAACACAGAAGGTGAAGTTGTAGATAAAATGGGATTAGCATATAATACATTAAATACAGAAGCAAGAATAAAAATGTCAACAGATAATGGATATCAACCAAGTGCACATGTTGCTAAATTAGCTGCAACAGTAGCAAAAGAATTAGATTTAGCTGTAACAGATGGAGCAACAGAATATGGAACAGCAGATAGTGGATATCATGTAACATGGACAACAACAGGTGCAACAAAAATAACAATTACATATACAGATGCAAAATTCAGTTTAGATCCAAAAACAGCATCAACAAATAATAAATACGCAAAATTAGAATCAACAATAAATCTTACAACAACAGGTGTATCATATGTAGCACCAGTAAAAACAGTAGGATTATCACAAGAGCAAATAAATGCAAATAGTTAGTAGCAATACTTAGCAAATCATCAGGCATATACAAATTCCGGTATATGCCTGAAATAATATAAAACAAAAAAGAAAGGCAAGGAAATGAACATATTTTTATATGTAATAATATTTATAATAGGAACAGTATTTGGAAGTTTTTACACATTAGCAGTTTATAGAATTCCTAAAAATATAGATATAGTAAAAAAACACTCATATTGTCCTAATTGTAATCACAAATTAGGATTTTTTGAATTAATACCAATATTAAGTTATATATGTTTAGGTGGAAAATGTAAAAGTTGTAAACAAAAAATAAGAATAAGATATTTATTACTAGAATTATTAGGTGGAATATCATTTGTAGTACTAGCAATAGCTTTAAAAATAGATGCTTATCATATAAATCTTCAAACATTAGGAGTATTTGCCTTTACAGTACTATATTTAACAGCAATAATATTAATATCTGGTATAGATAAAGAATATATAAAAATAGATAAAAAAGTACTTGCATATGGAATAATCATATCAATAATATATATGATATATCTATATACAGTAGAGCCAACTAATATATATAGATATGCCATATATTTAGGCATATATATAATATTATTAGCAATAGATACATATCTAATACGTAGATGTGCTAAAGAAAGTTATTTAATCAATATATTAATATTATTAAATATAATATTAATTTTTACAGAAATAGAAATATTTACAATGACTGTAGTAATGTCTGCAATAGCAATATTAATTTATGCACTAATGAGAAAAATAAGTAAGAAAAATGCAATAAACAAAAAGATTACATTTAAAGAAATACCAATAGGTTTTTTCATAGGAGCAAGTAATATTATAGTACTTTTAATAATGACAATATTAACTAATTATTACTATTTATAATTAAAGTGGAGGAAAAGCATGAAATCTGAAAGAGGTGTAACAATAACAGCAATAATGATATATGTATTAGCATTTACTGTTGTAGTTGTACTTGTTACAAGAATGACAACATATTTTTACAAAAATGTGGATCAAGTAAAATCAAACACAATAGCAGATACTGAATATACAAAATTTACAAGCTATTTTACAGAAGAAATAAACATGAATGGAAATACAGTAAGAGAAATTGATTCAGGTAAAAAATATATAATATTTGGAAAAAGTGGAAATCAATATAAATATGAAAATAATACAATATATAGAAATAATGTAAAAATATGCAGAAATGTTGAAACATGTGAATTTTATTATAACAAAGATACCAAAGAAATTGATGTAAACTTAAAAATTCAAGACAAATATTACAGTTCAAAATATACTATAGTTAAATAGATTAATACAGAAGAAAGGATTGATGACAGTTATGGAAATGAGAAAACGTCAACCAATAGGAATAGAGCTTGTAAAAAAAGGAGTTGTAACACAAGCAGATGTAGAACAAGCATTAAGGGAACAAAAAAACAATCCAAATAAAAGAATAGGTGAAATACTAAATGAAATGCATGTTTGTGATTCGAGAGTACTTATAGAAGCAATAGGAGAAATAATAGGAGTAAAAGGAATAATACTACAAGCATCTTCAATCACATTAAATGTACTTGATTATATATCACTAGAAACTGCTAGAAAAAACAAAGTAATACCATTTGAAGTAGATGATGGGAAAATAAAAGTATGTTTTGCAGATACAACAAATAGAAGAAATATGGAAACAATAAGATTACTAATGCTTAATAAAGGATTAATAATAGAACCATATATAACATATGAAAATATATTAAATAATCTTTTAGAAAACCTTGGTGGTAAAGTTGATACAGATATGACTAATATAGGACAAGATGATAATATTACAGAAATAGTTGACTCAATAATAAAAACTGCAATGGAAAAAAGAACTAGTGATATTCATATAGAACCTATGAAAGATGAAGTAAGAGTAAGATACAGAATAGATGGAGAGTTATTTACAGCAACATCTATACCAAAGTTTAAACAAGCACAAATAATAGGAAGATTAAAAGCAATATCAAATATGCATCAAGAAAAACAAGAATCACAAGATGGTAGAATACTTTTATATGATGATTATAATATCCGTGTATCTTCACAAAAAAATGTTTATGGTGAAAAATTTGTACTAAGATTGTTAAAAAAAGAAACAAATATAAAAAGTATATTTGATTTGGGTTATCCGGGAACAGAACAAGAATTAAATAAAAGTATAAATAAAAAGAACAGTTTAACAATAATTGCTGCTCCAACAGGAGAAGGAAAAACAACAACACTATATAGTTTTATGGATTACTTAAATAGACCAGAAATAAATATAACAACAATAGAAGACCCAGTAGAAATCAGATTAGATGGATTAAATCAAATAGAAGTAGATGCAAAATCAACATTTTCGGATGCATTAAGAACAATATTAAGACAAGATCCTGATATAATTCTAGTAGGAGAAATAAGAGATAAAGAGACAGCAGAAATAGCAATACAAGCCGGACAAACAGGACATTATGTATTATCAACAATACATACAATAAATGCAATAGAAGTAATCACTAGATTAAGAAAAATGGGACTACCAGATTATGATATTGCAAGTACAGTAGCAACTTGTATATCACAAAGACTTGTAAGAAAATTATGTCCAAAATGTAAAGTAGAAAGAGATTTTACAGAAGATGAAATAAAAAAGATGGAAAGCTTAGGAAAAAGATATAATGTTGAATTTGACTTTAAAGGAAAGAAAACATATGATGCCATAGGATGTCCATATTGTAATAATACAGGATATTATGGAAGAATTGCTATGTTTGAAATATTTGACATTGATGATGAAGCAAAAGAATTAATAATGGAAGGTGCATCAAGTTTAGAACTAAGAAAAAAAGCTTTATTGGGAACATATAAACCATTAGCTATAGATGGAGTAAACAAAGTTTTACAAGGAATAACAAATTTAGAAGAATTAAACAGAAAAATACTAATTTTCTAAAACATAAGGAGGAATTAATAAAAATGATTAATATGGATCAAGTTATAGAACAAGCTATAAATAAAGGTGCATCAGATATACATTTAATGTCAGGATTAAAGCCATTATTCAGAATAACTAGAGCATTAGTTGATATGGAAGGCAGTGAAGTCCTAAAAGATGAAGATATGTTTGAAGTATATGATTATCTAGTAGAAGGAAATGTAGATAAAGATAAAGTATTTAATGAAACAAGAAAATTAGATACATCTTATGAATTCAATGGAATACGTTTGAGGGTAAACTTGTCATATTCTAATGAAATTCCAGTATGTACAATGAGAATTATAAAAAATGAATTACCTAAATATGAAGACTTAGGAGTTCCAGATATAGTTAGAAGAATGACATATCAACCACAAGGTCTTATATTAGTAACAGGTAAAACAAACTCTGGTAAATCAACAACATTAAATGCATTAGTAAATCATATAAATGAAACACAAAATAAAAAAATATTATCATTAGAAAGTCCGATAGAATTTAAACACACATCAAAAAACTCAATGATAGTACAAAAAGAAGTAGGACCAGGAAGAGATTGCTTAACATATCATGATGGTGTAAAAAATGCATTAAGAGAAGATTGTGATATTCTAATAATAGGAGAGATTAGAGATAAAGTAACAATGGAAGCAGCTATAGAGATGGCAGAATCAGGTCACTTAGTTATAGGAACATTACATACAAAATCTTGTGCAGAAACAATAGATAGAATGATAAACTTCTATGATGTTAGAGATCAAGTACAAATAAAGTATTTATTATCAGCATTATTAAAATTAGTAATATCTCAAAGATTATTAGTTGGAACAACAGGAAAACTAGAATTAGTTCCAGAAGTAATGGTAGTAGATAATATAGTTGCAGGTGTTATAAGAAAAGAAAAAATTAGTGTTTCTGAAATAGAAGATGCTATACAAAGTGGACAAGACAAAGGAAGTGTAAGTTTAATAAATTCTATAGCAACATTATTTGTAAATAATAAAATTACATTAGAACAAGCAAAAATGCAAGTAGAAGAAAAGAACCTTGAAACATTAAATAGAACAATAATGCAAATGAAAATAAAAATGGGAAGACCTATGTAATAGTAAAAATGCGAAAGGAGGAAAATTATGCCAGTATATGCTTATAAAGCTGTAACAGATAAAGGGCTTATAGTAAGAAATAAAGTTGAAGAATCTAGTAAAAAATTATTAATAGAAAAGCTTAGAGACAATGGAATTACACCAATAGAAGTTGTACAAGTAGGATACAAAGGAAAAGAACAGAAAAAAAAGAAAAAAAATATTACAGATATTAAAGAAATTGTAAAAGATGTCAATACAACAAGAATAGGAAGAAGAGAAAGTGTAACACAATTATCTGCAATGGAAAAAGTTAATTTATATATAGCTTCGACAGAAAAAGTAACAACAAGAGATATAATAATATTTTCTCAAAATTTTTACTTGTTAAAAAAGGCTAATTTCAATAATATTCATGCATTAAATACAATAATAACTAGTACAGAAAATTTAACATTAAAAGGTATACTTCAAGATATACTAGCAGGAGTTGAGGCAGGAGATTATATGTATACAACTATGGAATATTATTCAGATATATTTCCATTTATATATGTAAATATGATTAAAGTAGGGGAATTATCTGGATCACTTACAGAATCATTAAAACAAGCAGTAGAATATCTTGAAGACAATGACAGAATTACTAAAAGAATTAAAAAAATAGTAATACCAAATATTATTCAATTTGTAGCGATATTTGCATTATTAATAGGTGGAACATTATTTGCAATACCACAGATTCAAAATTTATTTGATGAAATTGGAACAGAGGCAACATTGCCAGCAATAACATTATGGTTTCAGGGTGTAATTAACTCATTTATGGCGCATTGGTATATACCATTAATTGTAATAATTGCAGTTGTATCAGCAATATTATTTTATATTAATACGCCAAAAGGAAAATATAATTTTCATTATTTTAAATATACAATGCCAGTATTTGGAAAACTAATATTTTCATTAGATTTTTCAAGATTAATGAAAGCAATGCATTTAAATATTGAAAACGGAATGAGAATACAAGATGCATTAGAAGTAAGTAAATCTGTAACTAATAATTATGTTATGCTATCTATAATAGAAACATCAATAAATAATATGCTAACAGGTAATTCATGGATAGAGCCATTTGAAAAATCTGGTTTATGTTCTACAATGACAGTAGAAATGTTAAAAATAGGTATGCAAACAGATTTAACTGAAATGCTTGGAAAACTATTAGAATTTATGGATATGGATATAAATGTAACAATAGAAAGAGTAATGAAAGTAATGCCAGAAATTGCATATTCAATAGTAGGTGTTGTACTAATATTCTTTACATGTGTAGTATTAGTACCAGTAATACAAGTTTACATGGGAAGTTTCTTATTCTCAACAGTTTAAAAAATGCCGAGCAATACCTCGGTATTTTTATTTTTTGGAAAGGATATTTTTTATATGAAAATTGGAATAGATTTAGGTGGAAGCCATATAGGAATAGGACTAGTAAATGAAAATGGAGAAATATTACAAAAAAAAGAAAAATATATAATTGATAAAACAAATCTACAAAAAGATATAGAAGAATTTATAATAAATGAAGTAAATATTTTAAAAGAAAAAAATGATATTGAAAGCATAGGAATTGCAATACCAGGAACTGTTTCAAAAAACAAAATAATAAAAGCTGTAAATTTAGGAATAGAAAACTATAATTTAGGTGCAATAATAGAAGAAAAATTAAATATAAAAATAACATTAAAAAATGACGCAAAATGTGCAGCATTAGCAGAACAAAAATATGGAAATTTGATAGGATATGAAAATAGTGTATTTCTATGTATTGGTACAGGAATAGGGAGTGCAGTTATATTTAATGGAAAACTACTTGAACCACAAAATGTTCCAGGATTTGAACTAAGTCATACAATAATTCAAAAAAATGGAAAGCAGTGTAATTGTGGAAAAAGAGGTTGTTTTGAAACATATGCAAGTATAAAAAGATTTAAAGAAAAAATATCAAATGAATTTAACCTAAATACAATAGATGGACAAGAAATAAAAGAATTTTTACATAATAATATAGCAAATCCAAGACTTAAATATTTATTAAACAATTATATTGAAGATTTAAGTATAGGAATATCAAATATAATAAATATTTTTGAACCAGAGGCAATATGCATTGGTGGAAGTTTTTCTGAATATGAAGATATTTTATATCAACCATTAAAACAGGCATTATTAAAAGGAAACTTGCTATTTAACAAAAGAGATGATATAATTATAAAGCATGCAAAATTAAAAAATGATGCAGGAATTATAGGAGCAACACTTATATAGCATGTAGAAAGAAGTTATAATATGAGTAATACAAAAAAAGTAGCATTTATTACATTACGGTTGTAAAGTAAATCAATATGAAACAAATGCAATGATGCAAAAATTTATAGAAGCAGGTTATAATATAATAGATTTAAATGAACAAGTGCCAGATATATGTATTGTAAATACATGTACAGTAACCAATATGTCTGATAGAAAATCAAGACATGCACTAAGAAAAGTGAAAGATCAAAATGCTATAGTAGTAGCAACAGGGTGTTATGCTCAAGTAGCAAAAAAAGAAATAGAGCAAATGCCAGAAATAGATATAGTACTTGGAAATGACGAAAAAAAAGATATTGTAAAATATGTAGAAAAATATATAAATGATATACAAAAAGAAAATGGTAAATTATCAGAAATTGCAGATATATCTCAACAAAAAGAATTTATTGACATGGGGCAAATAACATATACAGAAAAAACAAGGGCAGTGATAAAAGTACAAGATGGATGTAATCAATTTTGCTCATATTGTATTATCCCTTATGCAAGAGGAAGAGTAAGAAGTAGAAAAATTGAAAGTATAATAGAGGAAATCAGTAAAATTGCACAAAATGGAATCAAAGAGGTTGTAATAACAGGAATACATATAGCTTCATATGGAAAAGATTTTGGAAAAGATGATGGACTAATAGAATTATTAGAAAAAATAAATTCAATAGAAGGAATAGAGAGAATACGTTTAGGCTCTTTAGAACCAAAAATAATTACAGAAGAATTTATGAAAAGATTAATAAAACTAGAAAAAATATGTCATCACTTTCATTTATCATTACAAAGTGGATGTGATGAAACATTAAAGAGAATGAATAGAAAATATACTACATCAGATTTAAAACAAATAATAGAAAGATTAAGAAAATATTATAATGATGTAATATTAACAACTGACATAATAGTTGGATTTCCAGGAGAAGATGAGAAAGAATTTTCACAAACATATGAATTTTTAAAACAAGCAAAATTTTATAAAATGCACGTATTTCCATATTCACCACGTAAAGGAACAAGAGCAGCAGTAATGCCTAATCAAGTAGATGGAAATATAAAAGAAGAAAGAAGTAAAAAATTAATAGAATTATCAAATATAAACCAAAAACAATATAATGAAAAATATATAGGAAAAAATGTAGAAGTTTTATTTGAAGAAACTGCAAATGGCTATTACAAAGGACATACACAAAATTACATATTAGTAAAATATAAAACAAATGAAAATTTAGAAAATCAATTAAAAAAAGTAGAAATAAAAAAAGCAGATATAGAATATGTAGAAGCATAATATTATATTACATTTGTAATAATTTTGTAATATAAATTTAATATTAAAATTGTCGAAAACACTTGATAAATTTGGAAAATTATTATATAAATAATATGAAATAAATATTGACTACAAAGGAGGAATTAATTATGGCAAATATAGAAGAAGTTTCAGGAGTATTTGGAGGAGTAAAAACTGAAGATACAGGTGTTACAAATTCAAACTTTGCATCATTTGGAGGAGTTACAACAGAAAATACTGGTAATAACTTACCAGCAAAAACAGGATTTTGGAATAAAGTAAAATCTGTATTATTCTATGACATAAAAGTTGAACTTACACCATATCAACAAAAAGTAGAAGATGAAATTAATGAATTTCTATATCAAGAAATTACATGGGCAAAAGTTAAAGATTTCTTATTTCAAGATGTAACTTTTGGAAATTAAAAATCGAATTAAAAGGTACTTTAATATTAAGTAAAAAAATTTAATATTAAGGTATCTTTTTTTATAGTATCATTGCAACTTAAAATCAAATTTGATATAATGCAAATTGAAGAAGGGAATGAAAAAAATGGAAGAAGAATTTACATCAGAAGAAAAAGCTTTAATAAGACCGGAACTAGAAAATCAACAAGAAGAAAGACTAGAAAATTCATTAAGACCACAGACATTAGAAGAATATATAGGTCAAACAAAAGTAAAAGAAAACATGAAAATATATATAGAAGCAGCCAAAAAAAGAAATGAACCATTAGATCATTGTTTGTTTTATGGCCCACCAGGATTAGGAAAAACAACTATAGCTAATATAATTGCAAATGAGATGAAATCAAATATAAAAATAACATCAGGTCCTGCAATAGAAAAGCCGGGAGACTTAGCTGCAATATTAACAAATTTAGCAGAACATGATGTATTATTTATAGATGAAATCCATAGACTAAGCAAAAATGTTGAAGAAATATTATATCCTGCATTAGAAGATTATACATTAGACATAGTTATAGGAAAAGGACCAAGTGCAAGGTCAATAAGAATAGATTTACCTAAATTTACATTAATAGGTGCAACAACAAAAGCAGGTTCATTAACAACACCATTAAGAGATAGATTTGGAATAGTACATAAACTAGAATTATATACACC
>CAKPPL010000020.1 GCA_934177555.1 uncultured Clostridia bacterium | reverse complement strand
CGGATTTTTTTATTAAAATATGTTAAAATACTTTTGGAAATAAAGTTTAGAAAGGTGAAATATAATGGCAAAAAAAATAAAAGTTGCTTCACTCTTTTCTGGAATTGGTGGATTTGAGCAAGGATTCAAAACCTCCAATATGGAATATGACTTAGTTTTTTCATCAGAAATAGATAAATACGCAACACAAACATTTAGTTATAACTTTCCAATAAACAACATGGTTGGTGATATAAAAAAAGTAGACGAAAAATCCATTCCTGACCATGACTTACTCTGTGGTGGCTTTCCATGTCAATCATTTTCAGTTGCAGGAATGCAAAAAGGATTTAATGATATACGTGGTACACTATTTTTTGATGTTATTAGAATTATAAAAGAAAAAAAACCTAAATATATATTACTTGAAAATGTAAAAAATTTAATCAGTCATGACAAAGGAAATACAATAAAAACTATACTAAAAAATATATCTGATTGTGATTATACTTTTGACTTTACTGTAATTAACTCTTGTGAGGCCGGTGTTCCACAAAGTAGAGAAAGGACATATATCTTAGGTATATTAAATGGAAAAACTCAAAAATTTGAAAAAGATATAAGAAATAATAAAGTTTCAATTATAAAAAGTTGGGCAAATGAAAATAATCTAAAAACTATGAATTTCTTTAACTCAATACATATGAGCAATACTAATGTATATATAAAAGATATCCTTGAAAAAAATGTAGATAAAAAATACTATTTAAACAATCCTAAAGTAACTGAATATACAAGTGCTTTAAACGAAACATCATTATCTTTGACCACTCAACCTAAAATTATAAAAGAATTTACTTTACCTAGGGAAATTCATAATGATTTAGATAGACAAAGAAGAGTTTACTCTATTTATGGAATCTCTCCAACATTACTTGCAAGATCTGATAGCCCCAAAATTCTTTTCAAAGAAAACGAACAATATCAAATACGTAAGCTTACTCCTTTAGAAACTTTTAGAGTTCAAGGTTTTAGTAAAGAATTTACAGATAATATAGAAAAGAAACGGAATGAGTGATACACAATTATACAAACAATCTGGAAATGCTGTAAGTCCACCTGTAATATCAGAAATAATTAATAATTTATTAGAGTATTTAAATGAATAATAATTTTAAATTTATTGATTTATTTTGTGGACTTGGTGGATTTAGAATCGCTCTTGAAAAACAAAATTGTAATTGTGTTTTTAGTTCTGATATTGATAAAGCTGTTGCTCAAGTATATGAAAATAATTTTGGTGAGTATCCGAGTGGAGATATAACAAAAATTGATAGTAATGAAATACCTGATTTTGATATTTTATGTGGTGGATTCCCTTGCCAATCTTTTTCAATTGCTGGTAAGAGACTTGGATTTGAAGATTCAAGAGGAACAATGTTTTTTGAAGTTGCACGAATTTTAAAAGAAAAAAAACCTAAAGCATTTATTTTAGAAAATGTAAAAGGAATAACCAATCACGATAATGGAAAAACACTAGAAACTATTTTAACCATTTTAGATGGTTTAGGATATACATATGTTCAAAAAGTTATTAATGCCAAAAATATTGGTATCCCTCAAAATAGAGAAAGATGGTATTGTGTAGGAGTTAGAAAAGATCTTAATATTAAATTAGATGCTACAAAGATTTTTCCAACAGAGCAAATTGCATCATTTACATTTGATGATATTATTGATACTAGTAATATTTATAAAAATTATCAAATTAGTGATATTTGTAAATCTAATATTCAAAAACATATAGGAAAAATAAATGAAAAAACATCAAAATTTACATTGGCCTATGAAATTAGACCATCAAGATGTCAATTTAAAACTGATGGAATTTCTCCTTGTTTAACAGCAAAAATGGGAACAGGTGGTAATAATGTACCTGTTGTAGTAGAATTGAACAGAAAATTGACTGAAAAAGAATGTTTAAAATTAATGGGGTATCCTGAAAATTATAAAATTGGAAATGGCTCACAAGCATATAAACAAATCGGAAATAGTGTAATTGTTCCTGTTTTAGAACAAATTTCAAAATCATTAGTTAATATATTAAAAAATGAAACTACTTAATAGTTTCATTTTTTGGTTTTAAAACGATTGTAAAATTGCCTTTGCTTCTTCCAGAACCTGTTGTAACAGTAAATGGAATATATGTCAATTTTTTAATATTATCTCCTTTATAAAAATAACTTGCAGAATAAGGCTCTTCATATATATGATATCCATTAAAAATTACTTCTTTCAAATATTGATTATTATTAATAATTTCTGTAATTTTATTGTTTGAAAATCTTTTTAATTCCTTGTAAATCCTTAATTCATTAGATTTATTTATGTTTTCATTTAATAAGCTTTCTATGTCTGGTATATCTTCACTGTATTTTTCTACTATTTTTTCTTTTGATGTATGCCATCCTTGGCAAACTATACTATTTTTTATAAGTTCCTCTTCTTTTTGGCAATATATACTTGCACCAGCACCTAACTCATATTCATTAAATAATTTATAAAAACTGTCTGGTGTCAATTTTAAAATTTGATATTTATCCGAATCAGTCATTTTTATCGAAATACCACTATATTGTATACATTTATAACTAATATTTTCTTTTTCTAATATCTTCTCATCTAAATAATATTCATTTTCTTTTAAAATTTCATTAATCTTTGAATCCTTCGATTTTATTAAATATGTATCAGCTCTTGTCATTACCACTTGATTTGATAATTTTGAATATTGCTTGCCTGTGACACGAACCATAAATATTTGATTGATATTTTCATATTCTATATTATCTAAATATTCTTTAAAATTTGGGTTTAATTTATCTGAATTAAATAATTTGACAAATTTAATTTCAGCAATATCTCCACAAAAAGTTCCTCTATTCATTTTTTCTATTCCTTTCTATAACTAACAAATCTTTATATAAAGATGCCCATTTTATTTGCATAACTCGTCTTCTATTTTCTGTATTTTTGTTGAAATTTAAACATCTATTCCATATTTGATATGTTACTGGTCCAAAATGAATAGATTTCATTTTAAATATATTGTTTACAATATATTCCATTATTTCTTCTTTTTTGGCCCAATGACCTTCATTAATGTTACCATAATATAACACATCTATAGAATGGTAATCACTTGATTTTCCTTGAATAATAAATCTATTAATAAAAAGTTTTAAATTTTCTTTTTTATTTAATTCTGTATTTATAGTCTTTATCTCTTCTGGAAATTTTCTTTTATATTCTGGTCCTGAAATTCTTTCTGTACCTGTCCCATCACTTGTGCCATCTCCCCAGTGATATTTTAGTAATTCATATATAATATTTTCAGGAATATTAATTGATTTTAAAAATTCTACGAATACATCAATGTTTTCTTGATGTACAGAATTTCCTGAACCTATTTTTACACTTACTCTTTTTATTTCATCATTAATCTTTATTATTATATCTGTTTTTTCACCTTTTTCTCCAGATGTAGCTTGTATAATAGCATCTTCGTTTTTTATATTAAATATGTATAATATAAATTTTTTCATATTTTCATTCAAATCTTTTATTTTTTTCTTATCTATATATTCTATTATACTATTTTCGTTTTTAAATCCTGAACTATTATTTCCCATTTTATTCTCTCTCCTATAACCATTCTCCAACTTTTTTTACATAAACTTTTTTTACAAATTGAACTAATATAATGTACAATAATGTTAAGCCAAACACTATTAAATAATATAATGGTGGCAATATTTCAAAATGAAATGCAGAAATATTGTGTAAAAATATTGGTGTTAATATTGTACCTATTATTGTAATTAATGACATATTTATTAACATATTACTTGGCTTAGATTGTACAAAAGGTATTTTTGATGTACGAACAAAATGAATTATAAGTGTTTCACTTATCAAACATTCTACAAACCAAGCTGTTTGAAAATATGTTTCATAATTAGTTCCATTATAGCCAAGTATAAACCAAAATGCTAAAAATGCTAATACATCTATTATTGAACTTACTGGTCCCATTACATTCATAAATGTTCCTAATCCTTTTGTATTCCATTTTTTTGGTTTTCTTAAAAATTCTTCATCAACATTATCATATGGTATGGCTATTTGTGAAAAATCATATAAAAAATCTTGTATTAACATTTGAATTGGTAATAATGGCAAAAATGGTAAAAAAATGCTTGCAATAAATATACTAAATACGTCTCCAAAGTCAGAACTTAAAGCCATTTTCATATATTTAATAATGTTTCCATATACTTTTCTTCCTTCTATTACTCCATTAAAAATAACTTTTAAACTTTTTTCTAGCAATATTATATCACTTGCTTCTTTAGCAATATCTGTAGCTGTATTTACACAAATTCCAACATCTGCATTATGTAATGATGGAGCATCATTAACTCCATCTCCCATATATCCAACTACATGTCCATTATTTTTTAAAATTTTTATAATTCTTTCTTTTTGTAATGGATTCATTCTAGCAAATACATTAACTTCCTCTACTTCTTTTGAAAGTTCCTCATCTGATAAATTATCAATATCTTTTCCTAATAGTATCTTTTTATTTGATATCCCTACTAAGTTGCAAATATTTTCAGTAGCATATTGATTGTCCCCTGTTAAGATTTTTGTTGTTATTCCATATTTTTTTAGTTTTTTTATTGTACTTTTTACTTCTTTTTTAGGTGGATCTAAAAATGCTACAAATCCTATAAATGTCATTTCTTTTTCATCATCACCATTAAATATGTCTTTACCTCTATATTCTCTTTTTGATGCTAATGCAATTACTTGCATTCCTTGTTCAGCTAATTCTCTTGCATTTTTATTTATGTTTTTTATCATTTCTTCTGTTAATTCTTTTTCTTCTTCATTGATTTTTACTGTTGTGCAACTTTTTATTACTTCTTCAAGTGCTCCTTTTGTTATTATTCTAAAATGATTTTCATGTTTTACTACAACACTCATTTTCTTTCTAATATAGTCAAATGGTATTTCATCTATTTTCTCATAATTCTGTACTTTTTCTTTTATATTGTGTTTATCTCCATATATTATAATTGCTTTATCTACTAAATTTTTCATTCCTGTACCATAATAACTATTTAAAAATGCATATTCTAATATTGATAAATCTTCTTTTCCTTCAACATTTATGTATTTTTGTAAAACAATTTTATCTTCTGTTAATGTACCTGTTTTGTCTGTACATAAAATGTCTATTGCTCCTAAATTTTGAATTGATTGTATATTTTTTACTAATGTTTTCTTTTTTGCTAATGTTTTGGTTCCTTTTGTTAAATTTACATTTACTATCATTGGTAACATTGTTGGGGTTATTCCAACTGCTACTGATAATGAAAATAGAATGGCTTCAAATATGTCTTTACGTATAAATGCATATATAATAAATACTGCTATTGATACTACTACCATATATTTAATAAGTAATTTTGTTATATTGTTCATTCCTTTTTCAAAATTCGTTATTTCTTTTTTATTGTCTATTTGTTTTCCCATATTTCCTAAATATGTGGTAAAACCTGTATTAATTACTACTGCCGTAGCATTTCCACTTATTACACTTGTTCCCATAAGACATATATTTGATATTGAAAATATTTCATCTGAATTATTATTTTGAGCTGTCTTTTCTATTGGTGCACTTTCTCCTGTGAAAACAGATTGATTTAAAAATAAGTCTTTATTCTCTATTATAACTACATCTGCTGGTACAATAGCCCCTGCATTTAAGTGGATAATATCACCTTTTACTACTTTTTCTGTTCTTATATTTTGTTCTTTTCCATTTCTTAATACTGTTGCTGTTGAAAACATTTGACTTTTTAGTTTTTTATTGAATTTGTATGTTGAAAAGTCTTGAATAAATTTTATCATTGCACTTACAAATCCTATTGCTAATATTATAATAGTTCCTATACTGTCTTCTCCTATTATTTGATTTATAATAGCTAATATTAATAATATTAATATAAATTTATCTTTAAATGATTTTATGAAAAAATATAGCCATGTATGTTCTTCATCTTTTACTACTATATTTTCACCATCATGATTTAATCTTTGTTCTACATCTTTACTTGTTAAACCTTTTTCTTCATTTGTTTTCAAATCTTCTATTATTTTTTCTTTGTCTTTTTGTGCAATTTCTTTGTATTGCTCTAAAATTTTTTTGTCATTTTCGTTTATTAATTTATGATTTTTTATTTTGTTTTTTATAAAAAATAATCTTATCATTTATATCCCTGCTTTTTTATTATTAATAATATTTGATTATATTATATATTTAAAATCCTTCTTTTTCAATATAAAAAAATAAAAAGCACTAAAAAAGTGCTTTCGTGGTGCGTCATCTCGGTTTCGAACCGAGGACCTTCAGATTAAGAGTCTGCTGCTCTACCAGCTGAGCTAATAACGCGTGTACTTTTTTATTATAGTATTTTTTCCTTGTATTGTCAATACTTTTGATTTATTTGCTATAATAAAAATGAACCCAATTATTAAACTTTTAGCTTAATAATTATGGGTCCATTTATTTTAATTTATTATAGAACAATTTTCTTCTTTATTATATATATTCCTACTGCTACTATTGATAGTGATACTAATCCTGCTATTATGTATGTCATTACATTATTTGTTGAACCTGTTGGTGGTGTTATTGTAATTCTTATCATGTCATCATCTTGTGTATGTATTGTTGCTCCACTATCATTTTTTACTTTTGATGCATCTGTCCATAATCTTCCTCTATTTCTAGTATCTGTTAATGCAGTATATGTTGCTGTTACTCTATTTAAACTTGGTATATATGTACCTGGTTTATATGTTTTTGCTACTTGTTTTCCTGTACTTTCTGTACTGTCTATTGTTCTTGCTGTTTTTCCATCTAATCTTATTATTTCTACATGGTTTTCAAATGTGTAATCACTAGCTTTATTTGCTAATAATTTACTTGCATGTATATATGAGGTTGTACTTTCTCCACTAGCTAAATCTTTAAATTTATCTGTTATAAATATTAGATAATTACTTGCTGATGGTTGTACTGTATTAAATGTTTCTTCTGAAATATATCCAGTATTTTTTAATGTATCTGCTTGTACTTGTGTCCAATCTGAATTTTCTGTATTACTTCCTGCTACACATGTAAGATCTGAATCCATATAATCAACTACCAAGTTTGCTGATTCTCTTATTAAGTCTAATGAATTTTTATTTCCATAATAATAATATCCTGTTTGATTTGTACTATATACATAATCTTTTTCATTATTATTTGTTACTGTTATTGCATATGTTATATCTATTGTTGAACCTTGTATTAATTCTGAGTCCATTTCTATTGATAATAATTTCTCATTAGATTTTTTAACTGCTTCTCTTGTATTTAATAATGTATTTGTTAATGCTCCATTTTTTATGTTTGTTGATTTTACATAGCTTAGTGTATCTTTTCTTGGATCTCCTTCTGTTAATACTTGTCCATTTGCTAATGTTATTTTTAAGTTTGATATTGTTTTATCTATTACCATATCTTCTCTTGGTCTTTCTATTATACCAAAATCAAATACTGGCCAATTATATGTAAAGTTATCTGCTCCTGTTGGTTGTCCATTTTCTTTTACACCTTGTTCTTGATTTTCTGTATATTCTACTTGTATTTTGAAAGGCTTTGTATATGATGATACATATTGTTTTTCAGCAAAGTTTGAATATATTAAATCTTTATTATCTATGTTAGCTCTTCCACCATTAGCATTTGATAAATCATCTACTGCAACTGATGCATTGTCTTGTTCTGTTAGATGCCATTTAATACTATCACTAGAACCATTTATTACACTTTTTACTGGATCTGTTGTTATTATTGTAGATTTATAGTTTCTAGCATCTATTTCATTTCCATTAATTGTACTTGTAATTTTTGTGTTGTTGTAGTCAATATCTCCACCATAAGTATATCTTATTATATAATTATCTACAACTACACCTGTAAAGTTATATGAACCATCTGCTGCTGTTGTTGTTACTGCTGGTACAGGGCTTTGTCCTCTTGGATATAGTAATGCTACTTCATTAGTATCTGCTTTCAATAATTCTACTTTTACATTTCCTACTCCATTTTCTCCATTATCCTTTGTACCATTTCCAAGTCTTTCATTGTTTGCCTTGCTTTCTGATGTTTGTGTATCTTCCCATACAGTTCCTGATACAATTTTTTCATCATCTATTGTGATTTGGAATACTGGTGCTTTATCTGTATCATCTTCATATGTTCCTTCGTTTCCTGGTGTTGCATTTAATGGTGCTGAATCTTTATCTATTCCAGCATATGATTGTCCTACTAAACCTGCTGATGATGCATTTTTTTGTTCTGCACACATTGTACTTGAACCATAATATGTTGAATATGTTGATACTTCTGCTACATCAAATAAGTCTGTATGTTCTCTTAAGGTTTTATTGTTTTTGTTAAATATTTCTTGTAATGTGCTTGTTTTTACTTTAAATTCAACTGATACTGTTTGTGATTTTGCTCCTGGTTCTAATACTGTTCCACTTAATGATGTATTATATATTGCTTTATATCCACCATTATTATATGTGTGTCCATATTTACTACTTGTTGACCATCCTGAACTTACTAATTCATAATTTTGATCATAATAATTAGCTATTTCTGGCACTGTCATTTTTAATGTATTTGATTGATTATATACTATTGTGTCATATGTTACATATACTTCTAAGTCATTACTATTATTTTCTGCTATATATTGAATATCTGATGGGTTTATTGGTCTTGAATATACTTTACCATCATTACTAAATTGTACATTTGGTGCACTTATATTTGCTATACCTCTATGTCCATAATTGTATGTATATTCTTGTCCTTTCATTATTACTCTTACTTTACTTATATCTGTTTTTAATGCTATATCTGGTTGTTCTCTTGTTACTAGTCCTAAATTCATATTTGTTACTGTCCAAGAATTTGGTTTATCATCATATTCGTGAGATGTTCTTTTCTGACCATTTGGATGTCTCCTCTCACAATAATGCATATAAGTTGATTCTTTTACACAATATCTTCCTGTTCCAATACTAGCATGGCTTTTTAATAGATTATTTACTCCTGTTATTTTACTATTTGCCCTTACTAAGAAATTGCTATTATAATTTTGATTTACTTCATTTACATTTGAAGCATTACCACTCCTATTATAAGTTATTGTATTTCCACTATCCCTTATTTGACTAGTATTTCCATTTCCTTCTATTTCTTTAAATTTAGCATCTAATACATCTCTTGTAGATTTTATTTCTGTACCTATTGATTTATTAGATCCTAGTGATGTTGAAGGACTAATCGTAGTATATTTTAATCCATTATATTCAAACTCAACATATGAGTTATTATATTTATTATATTCGCTCTCATTAATTGAATATGTGTGATTTTTTATGCTTATAGATGCTTTCATCGTATAATTACCATTTGAATCTGTGGTAGTAGATGCAATATTATTTCCTGAACTGTCTTTCCAATATACTTTTATTCCTGAAACAGATCCTTTTTTACTTATACTTGAACTATTTTTTCCACTTGCTTCATATTCCCAAACTGTACCACTTATGCTAACATTTCCATTTCCTGGTCCTGGTTCTGGTTCTGGTTCATCAGTATCATCTTTAGAGTTATAAATTGTAATTGTTGCTCCATTATTAGATTCTAATAAAAATGTTTTTGTTGTTCCTTTGTTTTCTTCATATCCTTTATTTGGATTTGAAATTTCTGTTATCTGATATTTACCTGATGATAAACCTTGTAAAATAATATCTTTATTAGACTTTGTCTTAAATTGAAATGCACTACTTGAGTCTGTTGTATATCCAATCACTTTCATTATATTTGAATTAGCATCTATTAATTCAACTGAACTAATATATTCTCCTGTTGATAAATTTTTAATTGTTAATCCAACATTTCCCATTCTAGCTCCAGATTCACTAGAAATCTTTTTTATAACTACTTGACCATTACTTGTCGTTGAAGGATTTACTATCATAAGTCTTTGCCATCCAGCTTTTCCTTCCCAGTCATCTAGTAAATACAAATCTACAGCTGGATTTGCTCCAGCATCAACTGCTGCTGTTGCTCTAGTTATTACACTTGCTGCTGTTCCATCATCAGCATAATTATTATTAGCATCCCATGAATGATTAATTAATACTGATTCTCCTACTTCTGAAATCCAAGTAGTTAAATAATAATATACTGCTTTTTGTGCATCTGTATAATTATGATATGCACTACCATATCCTAATCCATAGTTTCCTGATACAATTTCTGCTAATATTTTATTTGCTCTGCTTTCACCTGATACATGTGCACTTCCTTCAGTAACCTGTTTAACGGTTGCAATTCCATCTTCTATATGTATATGTGTTAAAACTTTATAAGTTGTATTTCCACTATTTTCTTGTCCTTGTAAAATACAATATAAATTTGGATTATTAAGCAAATCACTTGCTCTTATATCTATTGTTTGACCTACTGCTGCTTGTCCTTGTGTAGCAAGCTCAGCTATACTAACACCAAAACTTTTAGGAATATTTATAATTAATATAAACATTAAAGCAAACAATATTGTCAAAATACTTTTCCTTTTCATTTTTCTACCTCCTTTCCTTTCTATCTTTTGTTCCTATTCTTTATAAAGATTAAATATATTGCAAAAGCTATTAAAGCTGTATTAATCATTGCTAAGAATATGTAAGCAATTATTGTTCCACCTGTACTTACGGCTATAAGAACATCTGCTGCTCCCATATCATCTTCGTCTTTAACTTGATTATTTGCTGTTGAATCTATATCAGCTTTTCCATATTCATTATAATCTTCCATAATTTCTGCTCTATTATTTATTAAACCAACATTATCTTCTGTCATATTTTTTGTAAGTATTAATTTAATATCTTTTGACTCTCCTGGTTCTATTCTTGTATTTGCTAAACTCTTTGTATATAAGTTTCCTTCTGATATATACCAATCTTGATTTAGTTCAGAACTAAATTCTAATCCACTTGGTAAATAATCTTTAATATTTGTTATATATCCGGCAATTTCTCCTGTATTTTTTACTCTAATAGTATATTCTAATACTACCATAGAACCATTTATACGTTTTCTATTTATTTCAACTTTTTGGAATGTAGAATCTGTATAATCATAAGATTTTGTTCCTTCGGAATTTTGAATTGTTATTCTACTTATATATTTATCTAATTCCATATCATAATTTAAGTTCTCTTTTAATCCAATATTTATATTAGATACACTTTCTGTTAATAATATTGAATCTGTAACACCATATTGTTTTTCTACTCCATCAATATTGATTGATTTTAATACTGCATTTGAAGATTTACTATTTGATACTCCTTCTTTCATATATGTAGTTAATTCATATTTTGTTGTATCAAATTCAAACATAACAATATATTCACCTTCATTCATTCTTGTAAATATATATTCACCATTTGAATCCGTAGTTGTTTCTGCTAATTCTCCATCTTTATTTTTTGCAATACTATTTGTTGAAACATCAAATAATTTTACATTTATTCCTTGTAATAGTTTCTCGTCAGAATCTTTTTCTCCATTTTGATTTTCATCCAACCATGCAGTACCTGTAATTACATGTTTTGTATCTTCTGTTACACTTCCTTGTAATAGATGTGTTACCTCTGCTGATGTATCTTTAACTTTTCCATCAATAGATACTGTTGCAAAATTTGTTATTGTTTTTACTTCAAATTTTTCATCTAATTCTTTTACTTTTGCTACTATTTTTATATCTTCACTTTGTCCTTCTTTTACTGATACATATACATCATTACTTATTTTATTTACAAATGTATCTTCTTCAACATTTATTGTTTGTTGTTGTAATTCATCATCTATATATAAAGATTCTATTTCTAAATAATCTGATATATTATTTCTTACTAACATTGTTGAACTATTTGTTCCTGTATTTGAAACTGTTATATTATATGTAATTTCGTCTCCTTCTTTTACATATGCTCCTTCATTTGGTGTTGTTAATGTTATTTTTGCTCCAATCTTTTCTACACTTTGAACATCTTTATTAGATCTATATACATTTTTATTTGAATCAGTAACATTTCCAGACATAGATATTGTAGAAATATCTCCTTCTGAAATTACACCATTCAATCTAAAGCTTATTACATCATTTGCTGGAATTTCAGAAATACTTATTTTGTTAATTCCATTTGTTAAATCTGTTATATTAGTATCTTTATTGTAAACATTTGTTGTTTTAAAGTTTTCTGATACTAAATCTAAGTTTAAGTTTGTAATTGCTTCATTTGATAAGTTTTCTACAAACATTAAATATGTCATTCCTGAACCTGGTGATAATTTACCTGTTACATCAACTGTTCTTTTTACAGTTACTCTTATATTTGATGTCATTAAAATATTTTTTAATTCATTACTTTGGATTTCATATTCTCCATAAGTTATTATTGCTTTATTACTAATTTCTGTACCATTTGTTATATCTGATTTAGCTCTTACTTCATATTCCATTGTATATTCTTTTCCAGCTTCTATTGTTGCTGTTTTTTCTACTACTGTATCTGTTAATTCTTTATAATATGATGTACCTGAATATACAAAGTTATCTTCTGGAACTACTAGGGCTGTGCCTGTTGGAACTCCTGCTGATATTTTAACATTTTCTAGATTTTCTGTTCCTGAATTTTTTACAGTAACTTTATATTTTATAACTTCTCCTGCTTTTACGGAATCTCCATCTTTTAATGTATCATTTCCAACTGTTCCTATTATATTTGTTTCTAATTTTATTCCTTCTCCTGTTGTTAATCCTACTAATGTTGATTTTGTGTTTTGTACTGTTGCAAGTCCATCTTCATTATATGAAACATTATATCCTGCATATGATGTTAAATCATAATCTAATGTTTGTGCTAATTCAACACTATATGTAGCTTCAAATATTTTAGCTGGATCTATGCTTTCAATTTCTATTAAATATGTTTTTGGATTTTGTACTTGTGATAAATCTTGTGTCCATCCATTTTTCGTATTAGTTATATCTGTTGTTGCCTTATCATTTGCACTATAATATACTTTTGCATTTTCTGCATTTATTGCAGATTTTAGTTTTGTTTCAAAATTATTTTTTACTGTTTCTCCATTTTGTGTAAATTCTCCATTTGTTGGAAAATTTCCTAATACTTTTACATTATTTACAGTATTTTCTGTATTGTTTACTAATGCTATTTTTAACTCTGCATCTGATCCACCAGCTGTCTTTTTATCAACTTTTGCGACTTGTTTTTCTTCACTTGTTCCTGATATACCTTGTATATCATATGTTTCTATATTATTTACAGCTACTAATCCATTTGGTGCAATTATTCTAATTTCTTTTTCTATAGCATTTATTTCTGTATTTGAATTTTCGTTTGTATATTCCATTGTTATTTTGTCTGTTCCATTTGCTGCTATTTCACTTAATTTAACATTCAAATTAATTTGTATATATAATTGTGTTGCATCACTTTCTGCATATTCTAATTGTTCACCATTTAATTCTATTTCTATTGTTTTTGATGCTTTATTATATACGGCTTTAGTAATTTCGAATTCATCACCATATAGTTTATTAAAACTGTTTACATCAATTTCTTCTACTGAATCTGGTAATTTTATTTTTATTGTAGGGTTTTTATATAAATCATATTTAGTATTATTTGTATTTAATTTTACTCCTAATATAACTTCTTTGTTCAAAACCATTGTTGATAAATTTTGTTTACTTACTGTTAATTCAGCTTTACTTGTTGTTTCTTTTAGTTCCTTTATTTGTTCCGTAGTTTTTTCTACTACTTTTGCTTGACCTAAAAATGCTGTAACTATACTTGTAGATTTTAATTCTTTTACTTCTCTTAATTGCTCTATTCCGTAATCATTTTTTGTTATTGCTTTTAAATTATTTATTTCAAGTATTCCTTCTTTTACAGGTTTACTTGTATTTATTTCTAATTCTTTTATTTCTTCATTATAATTTATTATGATATTTCCTGCTTCATCTGCTTCACTATCTTTATTTATTTTAGAATATATTGTATCTCCATTTTTGATTTCTATATATCCATCTTCTCCAAACAATTCTAATATTTTATTTTTGTTTATTTTTGTTTGAATAAATTTTGTGTTTGCATTTAATTCAGATTCTTCTGTTTTGAATATATCATTTGTTTCTTTTATATTTATACTATCTGATACTTCTTTGTTTCTTATCTCTACTTGTGTTGTGCTATTAAATTGTATATCTTTTGCTTCTTCTAATTTTGTATTTGCATATAATTGTCCTTTATATAATTCTATATTATCAAAATTTATTGTACTTGTTATAATATTATTTAATTCTGTGTTTTCTATTTTTGATATACTTTCTGCTGTTAATTTATTAGATTGATTATATAATTCAATTTCAGAATTTATTTTTGTTTCAACTTTACTTGTGTCTACTGCTTCATCATATATAAGTGTTATTATAAATTTATCTGTTACACCTTTTTTCCAAGATATTTCTCCATTTTCATTTACTTCATTGTTTATTGTAATTTGTAAATTTCCATTTTCTGATTTCCAAGCATCTGTTGATATTCCTTCTGTTAACCCATTTGTTGCTTCTGTTCCTATTGCTAATACTTTTACTTCTTCTGGTAATTTCCCACTAAATTGTGGTAATTCCATTTTTAATGTTGTTTGTTTTATAGGATAACTATTATTTGCAACATTTGATTTTACAGATAATTGAACTATTCTTTTATTTTCACCATTTATTTCATATATTTTGTTTGTTATAATCTCAGTATTTAATTCTGATTTTGTATTTTCTTCATCTGCTATTAATTTTAATGTTACATTTTTTTCTGCTTCTATATTTTTTCCTTTATATGTGTTTTCTAAATATGTACCTGTTAATTTTACTTCAGATGACATAGTCAAATCATCTAGTATCATTTTTTGAGATATTATTGGTGTAATTCCTAATTCAATTTCAACTGTTTCTCCAGCATTTATTTGATTTAGAGTTACTTTATTTTCTTCAATACTTTTTATATAACTAGATGATATTTCATTTTTAAATTTAAAATTACTTTTATTTAACTCTAAAGCTCCATTAAAATATCCTTCTTCTTTTACTGATATTTTTGCATATAGCTTTAGGTCTTGTTTGTCAATACTAGTTGTTAATTCTTCTATTTTTTCTCCTTTTTCGTTTTTAAAGTATGTAGCAAATTCAATATTTTTATTATTTGTTGAATTATTAAGATTATCTACAGCATAACTTATTATTCCTGATCCTAACATGAAAAAATCTGTTGCTGTTAGCATAACTATAAGAATTGCTACTAATAACTTTTTAAAGATTTTTGTTTCCATTTTTTACCTCCATTTAATATTTATTATTTAGCCTCCTGTTCCGACTCTTACTATTCTTTTCATTGCATTATATGTATCTTTTGATAATAGTGTAGTTGAAACAACTTGACCATTTAATTTCATAACTTTATATGCTTCATATTTACTGCCATTTTTTCCTGCTTGTTTTACAACTTGTTGGCCTGATGGTAAACTTGGATCTTGAATATATTGTGTAGTATATGCTATTGATGCTACTTTTCTGCTTTCTATTGAAATGTCATATTCAACGTCCTCTTTAATTCCCCATATTGAAATTGTTGCTATTCCTCCACTTACTGTTGCTTCTATTCTTACAGGATATTTTCTTGTATTCACAAATTTAAAATCTTGTGAACCATATACAACTGTTGCATCTTTGCCTCCTGGCACATATGATGTGACAAATTGATGATTTCTTCTTACTGTAACTTTTAAATTTGCCATTACTATTGCATCATATAATGTTGTTGATATTTGGCAAATTCCTCCTCCAATTCCATCTACTACTTCTCCATTTGAATATACTGCTGCTTCTTTATATCCTGCTGCTATTGTTCTTTCACCAAGTGTTTTATTATAAGAAAATTCTTCTCCTGATAATAAAACTGTTCCATTTATCTTTTTGGCTGCTAATTGTAAGTTTGTTGTTCTATTTTTATTACTAGCAGAATATTTTGTTGAAAATGTTGCTAATCTATCTGGAAATGCTTCTGTTCCTATATCTTTTACTGTTTTTGATGGTTTTGTTATAATTAATGGTATTTCATAACTTTCTTTAGCTTCTAATATTATTTGTTTTGCACTTTCTACATCAAAGTCTATTCCATTTTCTTCTGGATGTATTGTGAATGGATCTTTTGTATAATATGCATCTTTTACTTCTTTATAGATTTCCTGATGAATTTTATCTATATCTATTTTTTCAGGCTCTACTGTTATTACTGGTATCTCTATTTCTTGTTTATCAAGTTTTTCATTTTCTATTGCTTCATATATTTTTTCTACTAATTCTTGACTATTTACTTTTGCTCCTTTTTTACCTGATGTTATTATTAGTTTTTCATCTTCTATGTAATAACTTGATTGAATTACTG
>CAKPPL010000019.1 GCA_934177555.1 uncultured Clostridia bacterium | reverse complement strand
ATGAAAGCAACAGGTGTTGTAAGAAGAATAGATGATTTAGGTAGAGTAGTTATTCCAAAAGAAATTAGAAAAACATTACGTATTAAAGAAGGTGAACCATTAGAAATTTTTACAGATAGAGAAGGACAAGTAATTCTAAAAAAATATTCTCCTATTGGTGAACTTTCTGAATTTGCAACAGGTTATGCTGAAACTCTTTCAAAAACAACCGGACATATAGCTTGTATAACAGATAAAGATACTGTTATTGCTGTATCTGGTGGAGCTAAAAAAGAATTTTTAGAGCAAAACATAAGTGACGAATTAGAACAATTAATGGAAGATAAAGAAGTATATACAAGTAAAGAAAACAGTGATGTAGCAATGCCAATAACTAAAAATGATACAAATGAGAGAAAATATAATTCTCAAGTAGTTTATCCCATAATTTCTAATGGTGACACTATTGGAACTGTAATTCTATTATCAAAAGAAGCTAATACAAAAATGAATGAAGTTGAAAAAAAAGTAGCACAATCAGCTGCTACATTTTTAGGAAGTCAAATGGAAATTTAATATTTTCCATTTGATTTTTTAAATATATTTTTTAAGAAATTTTTTATTTTATTCCAAATTCCATTTTCTTCTTTTACAATTATTGCTGTCTCTTTTTGCTGTTTCATTTTTCTTTTTTTAAACACATTTTCCACACTATATTTTTCTTTTAATTCTTCTTCATATTTTTCTAATGTAATTTTATCTTGTTCAGCAAATTTCTTTTTTTCATCTTCTGTTGCAATATAACTTCTATATATTAGTGCAATAATTGATTTTGTTTCATCTTTAATATTTTGAGAATTTATTGGTAAATATGGATTTATATTTGTTATATAATTAGTATCTTTGTTTTGTTTTATAAAATCTTTAAAACTTTGTGGTATTTTATCAACAATTTCTTTATCTGTGAATTTTAAAATATCATCTACTTCTGCTAATGCTATTTTATATTCTATTTCTTCATTAGTGTTCAAATCCTATTTCCTCCTCTTTGTTTTTAGAAACATTTCCCATAATTCTTTGTTTCATTTGATTTATTATTGAAAATGCTTTCTTCACATCATATCCTGGAACTTCTTCTGCTATTTCATTATAATCATCTCTTTTAAAAGTATCTTTAGCAAAATTTTTACTTCCTTTTGATTTAAAAACTGGTGCATCCTTTACTGATTCCCATCTTTCTTTATATATTTTTCTATCTTCTTCTCTTTCCATTATTAGTTCCAAAAAAGCATTAACTTTTTCTTCTTCATTTATATCATTTCTATATAAATTTTGTAATTTTTCTTGAACTTTTTCTGGATTCTTAGTCATTTGTAATGCTGTATCAATAATTGATGAATATAAAAATACATTTTCTTTTATTGTTTGTGGGCTTATTGTTCCATTTGACATTCTAAATTCTATTGTATTCTTTTTTCTACTTCCTAAATTAGTTAAATTAAGTCCTCTATATCTTTCTGGCATCATCTTGTTTCTAAATATTCCAGGAAGTGGCTTTCCTAATCTTAGTTTGCCTTGCTCTAATTGCTTTTTTATTTTTTGAGATATCGGAGACGCCATTCCTTGTCTACTTACAAGTATATCTGATAATAACACATTTATTTTTCTATTTGCATTTATTGGTGATTTTAAAAATGTTTTTCCAATTTCTAAAATTGTAGTATGTGATACATCTAACGCGCTAG
The DNA here is from genome assembly GCA_934177555.1 of uncultured Clostridia bacterium. GTDB lineage: Bacteria > Bacillota > Clostridia > TANB77 > CAG-508 > CAG-269. Next base: position 15,067 of record CAKPPL010000019.1, on the reverse strand, counting down.
GTCTTATTGGATCATTTTTATCATTACACATTTTATATATTAATTCTTCTGATTCTGCCCATAATCTCAAGAAATTTTCCATCATATTTGGATTTTCTCTAAATATTGTTGTGTCAAAATGGATATGTCCACCACATGTGTGGTCTGTATATGCTTCTCTTTTGATATCTTTAGGATTTTTCTTTATTTGTTCACATATCTCATTAACTTCTTCCCATACATTATTTTCGCTATTTTCACTTAAAACTGGTGATACACATTCAACTCCTGAATCTGTTAGTGATTGATCTTTATCTGTATGCCAATTTTTTTCTTTTACTATTTTAGTTATTTTTGAATAATTTACATTTTCAACTTCTAGTTCTAGTCCAAACTTTATATATTCAGGTAACTCCATTTTTTGAGCATCTTTTGTTAATCTCATTCTTATTCCTCTTTCAATTTGAAACTATTGTATCATTATTTTTTATTTTTTCAAATAGTTTTTATTAACTTTTAATTTTTTATTTCATATTATATTAATAAATTTGATTTTAGAGGTGTTTATGAATTCTTTTGAATTAGATTTATATTTAAACGATTTAAAAAATATTTATCCTTTTGTTAATATATATAATATAGGTCAAAGTGTTTTAGGCAAAGATATTCCAGTTGTAAAAATTGGCACTGGTCCAAATAAAGTTTTTTATTCAGGTGCATTTCATGCAAATGAATTTATTACTTCTGTTTTGCTAACACGTTTTATTAGTTCATATTGTTTTTGTTATAAAAACAATTTGAATATTGCTGGATATTCTGCACGTATGTTATTTAATACTTCTACAATTTATATTGTTCCTATGATTAATCCTGATGGAGTTGATTTAGTAACTGGTTATATAAATCCTGCTTCCTCAATATTCTTAAAAGCTCAAAATATTGCTAATAATTTTCCTGATATCCCTTTTCCAAATGGTTGGAAAGCTAATATTAATGGTGTAGATTTGAATTTACAATTTCCTGCTGGATGGCAAAATGCAAAAAAAATAAAATATGCACAAGGTTTCACACGGACCAGCTCCACGTGATTTTGTAGGATATGGACCTCTTACAGAACCAGAATCTTTAGCTGTTTACAATTTTACTTTACAACATAATTTTAGATTAATTCTTACTTATCATTCTCAAGGAGAAGTTATATACTGGAAATTTCAAAATTATAATCCTCCTGGTTCTTTATTTATTGGTGAAACCTTTTCAAAAATTAGTAGATACTCTTTAGAAGAAACTCCTTACAATTCTAGTTTTGCAGGTTATAAAGATTGGTTTATACAAGATTTTAATAAACCTGGATACACAATAGAAGTTGGTTTACGGAACAAATCCTCTTCCTGCTTCACAAATCGATAAAATTTATAATGATAATCTAGGAATATTAGTTCTTGGTGCTATACTTTAAATCATAAAAATAGAAACTTTGAATATTCAAAGTTTCTATTTTTTTACTTTTTTCTTTAACTCATTATTACTATTTTTATATGCCTCTATTAGTGGATCTAATTCTTTTATATCTATATCATTAATATTTATATTACCATTTGATAATTTATTTTTTATCTTCAAAGTTTTATTGTTTTTCTTCTCTTTTTTAATTTTTTGAGTCTTATTTTTATTAAATATCTTAAAAAACATATTTTTAAAATAATTTTTGATTTTTGTAGAAGTAGTTTCTTTTCTCACAATCATCCATTCACTCATATTTTATCTCCCTTATCTAAATTATTCTTTTGTAGTTAATTTTTGTAATTCTTTTTCTTCTATTAACAATTCTTGTAACTCTGCTCTTTTTATCTTTTCTTGTAATGACTCGCAATAATTATCAATATTAATATTTTTTTGAACAAATTCCTGATTATCTAAAATATTAAATATATCTTTCATATCATTAATTTTTACATACAATTTTTCAGGAAAAATATATGTACATCCTTCATCTGAAAAGCTATTTGATATTTTATCTATAACATATACACCTTTTGATGGATACTCATACATTTTGTATCCATCAAAATTTTTTATGCCTTTCAATATTTTTACATTTGAAGATATATTTTTATAATACTGTAATTTATCAATTAAATCAATTTCATTTTCATCTTTAAAATAAATTATTTTTAATAATTGACATAATTTATTTTTATTACCTATATATTTATTTTGATCTTTAGTATTTTTCTTGCACAATTTAATGTTCATTTTCTCTTCTTCCTTTCAATAGGATTTTTAGTCTATTGATTTTGTATCTATTTTATCTTTTACCATTTTTGCAAATTCTTCTTTTGACATTTGAACTATATCTGCTGATTTTCTTGAACGTACTGATACAGTATTACTTTCCACTTCTTTAGCTCCTAATACTAACATATATGGAACTTTTTCTAATTGAGCTTCACGTATTTTGTATCCTATTTTTTCATTTCTATCATCTATTTCTACACGTATACCATATTTTGCATATTCTTCTTTAACTTGTTTTGCATATTCTATTTGTGCATCTGAAACAGGTAATATTTTTACTTGTACAGGTGATAACCATACTGGAAATGCTCCAGCATAATTTTCTATTAAAATTCCTATAAAACGTTCTATACTTCCAAATATAACACGGTGAAGCATAACTGGTCTATGTTTTTCTCCATCTTCTCCAATATATGTTAAATCAAATCTTTCTGGCATTTGGAAATCAAGTTGAATTGTACCACATTGCCATTCTCTACCTAATGAATCTTTGATATGGAAATCTATTTTTGGACCATAGAATGCTCCATCTCCTTCATTTATTTCATATGGTAAATTTAAATCTGAAAGTACTTTTTTCAAAGCATCTTCTGCCATATTCCATTGTTCATCAGATCCCATTGAATCTTCTGGTCTTGTTGATAACTCAATAGTATAATCAAACCCAAACATTCCATATACTTGATTTACTAATTTAATAACTCCAGCTATTTCAGATTCAATTTGGCTTGGTAAACAGAATATATGTGCATCATCTTGTGTAAAACAACGTACACGGAATAATCCGTTTAATTCACCTGATTTTTCATGTCTATGAACTAATCCTAATTCTCCTGCACGAATTGGTAAATCACGATATGAATGCATTTTGCTCTTATATACAATCATTCCACCTGGACAATTCATTGGTTTTATTCCAAAATCTGTATCATCTATTTTTGTTGTATACATATTTTCTTTATAATGATCCCAATGTCCTGAACGATGCCATAATTCTTCATTTAAAATCATTGGTGTTTTTATTTCTTGATATCCATTTTCCATATGGATTTTTCTCCAAAAATCCTCCAATGTGTTACGTAATATCATTCCTTTTGGTAAGAAAAATGGGAAACCTGGTCCTTCTGGTGCAATCATGAATAATTCTAGTTGTTTACCTAATTTTTTGTGATCACGTTTTTTGGCTTCTTCTAGCATATTTAAGTATTCTTCTAATTGACTTGCTTTTGGATATGATATAGCATATATTCTTTGTAACATTTTGTTTTTTTCATCTCCACGCCAATATGCTCCTGATGTTGATAATAATTTTACTGCTTTTACTTTTCCTGTACTTACTAAGTGTGGACCTGCACATAAATCTGTGAATTCACCTTGTTTATAGAATGAAATTACTGCATCTTCTGGTAAATCTTTAATTAATTCTACTTTATAGCTTTCTCCAGCTTCTTCCATCAATTTTATTGCTTCTTGTCTTGGTAATTCAAATCTTTCTATTTTTAAGTCCTCTTTTATTATTTTTTTCATTTCTTGTTCTATTTTTTCAAAGTCTTCTTCTGAAAATCTTGTTTCTGTATCAAAATCATAATAAAAACCATTTTCTATTGCTGGGCCTATTGCTAACTGTACATTTTTGTATAATCTTTTTATTGCTTGTGCCATTATATGTGATGTTGTATGCCAATATGCTTTTTTTCCTTCTTCACTACTTTCAAATGTTTCTATGCTTAATTGACAGTCCTCTTTAATTTTATATCTTAAATCTTGTACTTCTCCATTTATTTTGCAACATGTTGCCATTCTTGCTAATCCTTCACTTATTTGTTTTGCAACGTCTAAAGCCGTTTGTCCTTTTTCAATTTCTAGAATTTTTCCATCTTTTAATTCTACTTTAATCATTTTACTTCCTCCTTTTATAGAAAAATATAAAACACTCCTATAGACTTTATTAGTCTATAGGAGTGCTTTACACGGTTCCATCCTATTTTTTTCTTAATTTGATTTAACGCATCTTTTACGTCTAGTTTATTCACTAGAAACTTGAAGAGTTAGTTTTTCAAATAATTTTACTATAATTAGTTCTCAACCTATGACTAATTTTCTCTGTTAGAAACCATTATTTTACTTTTCTCTTATATGTTTTTATATTCTTTTACTTTTTTATATGTAAATACAGCTAATATTGCTAGTAATGTTATTCCTACACCAATCATTGTATTACTTTCTGCACCTGTTTTTGGTAAATTTGTATTATAGTTACTATTTGAATTTGTTACATTAGTTGTTGTATTATTAGTTTTTGTAGTTAAGTTTAAACTTGTATTTTCTGTATTTGTGTTTGTAGTATTTGTACTTACATTATTTGTATTTAATGAGTTTGACATATCTAAATACAAATCATCTTCTGATACAGCAAATACATTACTTGCCATAAATATTATTGCCGTTAAAACTGTTGCTACTAAAAATATTTTTAAAACTTTCATTTTTTTCATTCTCATACCTCTTTCTTTTATCTATAGTATATATCACTAATTATATTTATACTACATTTTAATATTTTTTTCAAGCTTTTTTTACAATTTTTTTAATATTTTGATTAATGGTAATTTTATACATTAAATTTGAATAAAACTATGTCTCCATCTTGCATTACATATTCTTTTCCTTCTTGTCTTACTAAACCTTTTTCTTTTGCAGCTAACATTGATCCTTCTCTTACTAAATCATCATATGATACTATTTCTGCTTTTATAAATCCTCTTTCTATATCTGAATGAATTTTTCCTGCTGCTTTAGGTGCTTTTGTTCCTTTTTTTATAGTCCATGCTCTAACTTCTGGCTCTCCTGCAGTTATGAATGACATTAATCCTAATAAATCATAACTCTTTTTTATAAGCTTGTCTAATCCTGATTCTTCTAGTCCAAATGCTTGTAACATTTCTTTTTTATCTTCTCCATCTAAACCAGATAATTCTTCTTCTACTTTTACACATAATGGTATTACTTCTGCATTTTCTTTGGCAACATATTCTTTTACTTCTTTAACTTTTTCATCGTTTTCTGCATTTTCTATTTGATTTTCTGATATATTTGCTATATATATTATTGGTTTTGATGTTAGTAAATACATATCTTTTAATATTTCTAATTCTTCTTCATTATATTCTAATGCTCTTGCAGTACTTCCTTTTTCTAAATTTTCTTTTATTTTTTCTATTAAATCTATTTCTGTTTGATATTTTTTATCTGCTTTTAAATTTTTCTTTGCTTTATCTAATCTTTTTTCAAGTGTTTCTATGTCTGCAAATATTAATTCTAAATTTATTGTTTCTATATCTCTTATTGGATTTATACTTCCATCAACATGTATTACATTTGGATCTTCAAAGCATCTAACAACTTGTACTATCGCATCAACTTCTCTTATATGTGATAAAAACTTATTTCCTAGTCCTTCACCTTTACTAGCTCCTTTTACAAGTCCTGCTATATCTACAAATTCTACTACTGCTTTTGTTACTTTTTGTGGATTATACATTTCTGCTAATTTATCTATTCTCTCATCTGGAACTGCTACTATTCCCACATTTGGTTCTATCGTACAAAATGGATAATTTGCACATTCTGCTCCTGCTTTTGTTATACTATTAAACATTGTACTTTTTCCTACATTTGGTAAGCCTACTATTCCTATCTTCATTTTTTATTTCCTTCCTTTTGCACTTTTTATCTTATATATTATAGCAAATTTTTTTATTATAATAAATACTTTTTTCTTATTTTATATAAAATTTTAAGTGTTGATAAAAAAATCAACACTTTTACAGCTTTTGTGTTACTTAATGATGAAATGTGCAAACATTCTTATAGTATTTATTATCAATCCAAGTAAGCTTGCCGACATTATTGTTACTACTACCAATTCTGGCTTTTTGTCTTGGCTTAAGTCGGTAAGCATTAATATTACTATTGAAAATAATACTAATATTAATGTAATGTTTCCAACAATTAAGTTGTCACGAAATCTTATGTTAGTTGTTATCAATATTGCTGTAACAATATAACATCCATTCCGTATTAAATTTTTTTTCTTTTCATTCATCATACTTTTTCCCTCCTGTTTTTACTAAGCTGTCATGTTACTTAAATATTATTTACTATTTAAGTTACGCACTTGCTTTAGTAAATATTATACATCATTTTATTAAAAATTACTATTTTATTATAAATTTTTTTCTAAATTTGCATATTTTTTCTTTTATTTATTATACTATATTATTTGATTCTATAAATAAAGCAACTAGTTAAATTAACTAATTGCAATTTTTGGCTGGGGTAGTAAGATTCGAACTTACGAAATGACCGGGTCAGAGCCGGTTGCCTTACCACTTGGCGATACCCCAATATTACTATAAGTAATAGTAACATATTTTATAATAATTGTCTATATTTCTGTATTAATATTTATATTCTTTAATAATTTTTTCTAATGATTTATATTGTGGAATATATTTTTCTAATATTTCATAAAATTTTTTTCCATGTGTTTTATATTTTAAATGACAAAATTCATGCAATACAATATATTCTATTATTTCTCTTTTATATTTAACTATTTCCGGATTTATAATAATTGTTTGTCTATCAATGCATTTTCCTAATTCTTTATCCATTTTTAATATTTTATATTCTTCTGGAGCTATACCTAACATTATTCTTGTCTTTTCCATTATATTTTCAATTTCATCATTTGCTATTTGCTCATACATTTTATCAATTACCATTTTTAAAATTTGTTCATTTCCAATTTTTTTATATTTTATAGGTAAATCTATTCTAATCTTTGCACCTTTTTCTACATTTAGTTCTGGTGTTTTTACATTTTTATATTCTACTTTTATGTCATAATTTTTTCCTAATATTTTTATACATTGTATATTTGAAATATTAATATTTTCATATTCTTGCATTTTTGACAAAATCCAGTTCTTTTTTTCTTTTAATAACTCTTGTATTTTATTTGATGAAAAATACCATGGAGCATTTACTACTACTTCTCCATTTTGAACTGTTATATACATTTGTGTATTTACTGCTTTATTAACTGTATAAGTTATTACATTATCTTTTCTTCCAAATATACTCATTTTAATTCCCTCCTAGTTTTACGAATTCTTGTTCGTTTTTGTTGTTCATATTTTATATCTTATTTTATAATTTGTCAATACTTTTTCAAAAAAATGTTCGTTTTTTTATTTAGTTATTTTATACTATTTTTTATTTAATAACATATATTTTTAAGAGGTATTTTTATATGATTAAAAACAATTTTTATATTTTTAAAGTAAAAAAAATATTACTTCCAACTTTATTAGTAATATTTACTATATCTTTAATTGTCTTTTCTAAAACTAATCTATTAGCTGCTAAAAATGGATTACTTTTATGGGCAACATCTGTTGTTCCTTCTCTCTTCCCTTTTTTTGTTGCTACAGAATTGCTTTCATACACTAATTTTACTTATTATCTTGGTAAAATATTAAATCCAATTATGAAACCAATTTTCAATATTCGTGGTGAGGGCAGTTTTGCTTTTATTATGGGAATTATAAGTGGTTATCCTATTGGTGCCAAAATCGCTACAAACTTTAGAATTAATAATATTTGTTCAAAAGAGGAATGTGAAAGATTACTAAGTTTTACAAATAACTCCGGACCTTTATTTATTGTTGGTACTGTCGGAATTACAATGTTTGGTAATTCTACTATTGGTATGTTACTACTTATAACACATATTCTTGCATCTCTTACTGTTGGATTTTTGTTTAGGTTTTGGAAATATAACAGTAATTCTTTAGTAGAAAAATCTTCTATGTACAATCATGTATCAAAAAATATATATTTATCTAAATTAGGAGGAATAATTAGTAATTGCATAACTAGTTCTATAAATACAATTTTGTTAATAGGTGGTTTTGTTGTTCTATTTTCTGTTATTATTTCTATATTACAAAATAGTCATTTATTAACTTTACTATCTATTTTTTTAGAACCTATATTTAGTTTTCTACATATTCCATTTGTTTATTGTTCTGGATTTATTTCTGGAATATTGGAATTAACCAATGGATTAAATTTGGTTTGTAAAATAACATCAAAACAATTATCTATAAACATTATCCTTGCTTCTTTTTTACTTGGATTAGGTGGAATTTCTATTTTATTACAAGTATGGAGTACTATTTCAAAAAGTGATTTATCTATAAAACCTTACATTTACGGAAAATTATTACATGCATTTATTTCTGCTTTTTACACATTTTTATTTTTAAATATATTTCCTTTTCTAAATTTTAATATTTAAAAAGTATCAGTATATGCTAATTGCATTATACTGATACTCTGTTTAATTAAAAATATCATAAAAATTTTTAAATTCATAATTTCTGTCTCTAAAATATTTTATAATTTCTGGTAATGCTTCAGCTGTAGCTGTTTTAGTTCCTGCATCATGCATTAATAAAACTACACTATTATGTTTTACGGCTGTTTTATCTATTTCTGCAATAAACTGCTCTGTTGTACTATTACCAGCTGCATCTGCTGTTAAAGCATTCCAATCCACATGAAATATTTCATTTTGCTCTAATATTTGTAATGCTTCTTGTTTTATTGATGCATACTTTCCTCCAAAATACCCACCTGGAAATCTAAATAAATGTGGATTATATGTTGGCTCTCCTATTGCATTTCTTATTGCTTCAACAGATTTATTATATTCATCTAATACACTTTGTGGTGTTTCATATATTTGCGAATATACATGTGAATATCCATGGCTTGCAATAAAATGACCTTCTGCATATTCTCTTTTTAATATTTCTGGATTTAATTCTACTCTATTTCCTAACACAAAAAATGTTGCTTTTATATTTTCTTTTTTTAATAAATCTAAAATTGGTATTGTAACAGTTTGAGATGGTCCATCATCAAATGTTAAAAAAACTCTTTTATTTTCTGAATGATATAGATTTGCCATATTATTTTGGGCTTCTTCAGTAAATTTAGGAAGACGCATTTCTCTTTCTTTTTCTAATCTCATTTTTTCTACTTCTATCGCTTTTTCTTCAAGTATTTTTCCTTGTTTATTAAATGAATTATACAATTCATCTAGTACTATATGTTTTTTTATTTCGAAAAAAGCTAATGTAATAATTGTACATATTACTACGAAAAGTAAAAAAACTATTATATTACGTGTATTTCTATATTTTCTTTCTATTGATATCAAATCCATTTTTTCACCTTTTTTCGGAAATTAACTTCTTAAATATTCTAATTCTTCTTCCATATTTTTTCTTATAAATAATGGTTTACCTTTTTCTATAACTTTTATATTATTTAATTTATTATATTCTTTTAAGCTATCCCATGTTTGTAACTCTTGTGGAATTCCTATTTGAGACAATAAATCTTCTGCTGTTTCTTGCATTATTGGTAAAATTATTATTCCTATTTTTCTTATATTTTCTATTAAATGATATATACTTGATTGTAATTTATCTTTTTCATCATTTTTTTCAAGTTCCCATGGTCTTGTTTCATCTATATATTTATTTGTTCTTGATACTAAAGTCCATATTTCTTGAATAGCATTAGATATTTCATATTTTTCAATTAATTGTTCTATTCTTTCTATTTGGTCTAATGTAAATTTTTCAAATTCTTTGTCTACTTCATTTGGTGTTCCATTATATTGAGGTACTTGTCCTTCAAAATATTTATTTACCATAGCTATTGTTCTATTTACTAAATTTCCTAAATCATTACATAAATCTGAATTATATCTTTCTACAAAACTCTCTGGTGTATATAATCCATCTTGTGATGTTGGCATTTCTCTTAATAAGAAATATCTTGTAGCATCTACCCCATATCTACTTATTAATTTTTCTGGGTATACAACATTGCCTTTTGATTTAGACATTTTTCCATCTTTCATCATTATCCAGTTATGAACTAATATTTTTTTAGGTAATGGTAAATCCAATGCCATTAAGAATATTGGCCAATAAATTAAATGAAATCTTGCAATATCTTTTCCAATTATCTGTAAATCTGCTGGCCAATATCTTTTGAATAATTCATCATCTTCTGTCATATAACCTAATGCAGTTAAATAATTTGTTAATGCATCTAACCATACATATATTACATGTTTTGGATCACTTTTTACTTTTATTCCCCAGTCAAATGTAGTTCTTGTTACACATAAATCTTCTAACCCTGGTTCTATAAAGTTTTTTATCATCTCTGTTTTTCTATATTCTGGTTGAATAAAATCTGGATGTTCTTCATAATATTTTAAAAGTCTATTTGCATATTTTTTCATATTAAAGAAATATGCTTCTTCTTTCATAAGTTTTACTTCTCTTCCACAGTCAGGACATTTACCATCAACTAATTGAGTTTCTGTAAAGTATGTCTCACATGGCATACAATACCATCCTTCATATTCACCTTTATATATGTCACCTTTTTGTAAGAAATATTCAAATATATCTTGAACTATTTTTTCATGTCTTGGTTCAGTTGTTCTTATAAAATAATCATATTTTATATCCATTAGATTCCATAACTCTTTAGCCATTTTTGCCATCTCATCAACATGTTCTTGTGGTGTTTTTCCATTTTTTTCTGCAACTGTTTGTATTTTTTGTCCATGTTCATCTGTTCCAGTTAGCATAAATGTATCATATCCTCTTAATTTTTTATATCTTTTTATTGTATCTGCTAATACTGTTGTATATGCTGTTCCTATATGGAATTTTCCACTTGGATAATATATAGGTGTTGTAACATAAAATTTTTCTGCCATGCTTTATTCCCCCTTTGATTATATTAAATTATTATATCCCTTTTTAATAAATTATTTTTTACTGTGCCAATTCCAATAAATTCATTATTTGTATTATATATTTTATATATATTATCATCTAAATTATAAGTTAATTGAACACCATTTAAAAATAATTTCATTTTATATTCATTTAGCTTTATTTTTTGATTTTCTTCAAAATATTTTTCTATTGTTATAAAATTTTTCTGAAAAATTTCTTTATTTTCTAATTGCTCCAGTGATATAGAATTTTCTATATTAAATTCTCCTACTTGTATTCGTCTTAAATTTTTCATATATCCAACTGTATTCAATTTTTCTGCTAAATCTTCACATAATGTTCTTATATATGTGCCTTTTGAACAATTTACTCTAAATCTTATTATTTTATTTTTTCTGTCTATTTCAATTAATTCCATATTATATATTTCTATTGTTCTTGGCTTTATTTCTACATTTTCTCCACTTCTAGCATATTCGTATAATTTTTTTCCTTTTACTTTAATTGCTGAATATATTGGTGGAATTTGCTCTTGTTTTCCTATCAGATTTTTTAATACTTTTTTTACATTCTCATATTGTAATTCATTTTCATCAACTAATTTATTTTCTATTATTTTTCCTTCTATATCTGCTGTATCTCTTTTTTCTCCTAATTGTAATTCAGCTTCATATATTTTATCATGATTTATAATATATTTTGATATTTCTGTACCTTTTCCTATAAGTAAAGGCAATACTCCTGTTGCATTTGGATCAAGTGTACCTGTATGTCCAACTTTTTCATTCAAAATTTTTTTTGCTTTATGTACAATATCATGTGATGTAACATTTTTTTGTTTATTTATTATTATTATTCCATCCATATTTATCTCATTTCATGTTCTATTGCTTTTAATACTTTTTCTTTTACTTGTTCTAATGTTCCAGAAACAAAACATCCAGCTGCTCTTGGGTGGCCTCCACCACCTAATAAGAAACATATATCAGATACATTTACATTTTCTTTTGAACGTAATGATCCTTTAAATCCATTTGCACCTTCTTTTTCTTTTAAAAGAACTGCAACTTCGACTCCTTCTATATCTCTTTCTATTTCAACTAAACCTTCGTCATCACCCATTTGTGCATTAACATTTTTCATATCTTCTAGTGTTATATATGAAACTACTACTTTTCCTTCATTAAAGAATTTCATTCTATCATATAACATTTTTGTTAATTCACAATTTGCTTTTGATTTATTTCTTAACACTTTTTGACATATTCTTGATATATTTACACCTTTTCTTAATATTTCAGCTGCAAATTCTAATGTTTCTGGTGTAACACCTGAATACTGGAATCCTCCAGTATCAGTTATTATACCTGTTAATATACATGTTCCTATTTCTTTATCTATTTCTATTTCAAAATATTCAAACATTCCAATTAAAATTTGGCAACATGCTGGAGCTACTGGATCTACATAATTTATGTCTGCAAACATTTTGTTTACTGAATGATGATCTATTTGTATAGTTCTTTTTGCAGTTTCAAAATATGTTTCTGATCCTTCTAGTCTTTTCAAATCTGAACAGTCAACTGATATTGCTAAATCATATTGTTTTATTGAGCTTTCTTTTTTTATCTCATCTGCTTTTGGTAAAAATTCAAAATCTTTAGAATATTCTGGAATTATTACATCTACTTTTTTCCCTAATTTTTCAATAGCAAGTTTTACAGATAAAGAACTAGATACAGCATCTCCATCAGGTGATTCATGTGTTAATACTAGTATTGTTTCTGCTTTTATTATTTCTTCTTTTATATTATCTAATGTCATTTTTGCTCCTTCCAATTCCAGATAATTCTAGTTATCCTTTTTTGTATCTTTCATTATATCATTTAAAATACTATCAATTCTAGCTCCATATTCTAGTGATTCGTCTAGTTCAAATACTAATTCTGGAGTATTTCTTAAATTGATTCTTTTAGCAAGTTCTGATCTTAAGAAACCTGATGATTTTTTTAGTCCTTCTAATGTTTCCTTTACATTTTTAGAATTTAATATACTTACTGCTACTTTAGCATATTTCAAATCAGGTGTAACTTTTACTCTTGTAACACTTACCATTCCAGTTACACTTGGTTCTTTTAATTCATAACTTATTATTTGACTAAGTTCTTTTCTGAATTCTTCATCAATTCTTCCTTGTCTATTGTTATTCTTTGGCATTTTTATGTTCTCCCTTCATTATCTTTTTATCTCTTCAAGAACGTATGCTTCTATAATGTCTCCTTCTTTAATATCATTATATTTTTCAATTTGAATTCCACATTCAAATCCTTTAGAAACTTCTTTAGCATCATCTTTGAATCTTTTTAATGATGCAAGTTTTCCATCATGTATAACAACATTATCACGAAGTACTCTGACTCCTGCATTTCTTTCAAGTTTTCCATTTGTTACATAAGCTCCTGCGATTGTACCAACATTAGAAATTTTAAATGTTTGTCTAACTTCTGCATTTCCTATAACATGTTCTTCATATTTTGGTGCAAGCATACCTTTCATTGCTGCTTCAACATCATCAATAGCTTGATATATTACAGAATATTGTTTAATTTCTACTTCTTCTTTTTCTGCAATACTCTTTGCATTTGGCATTGGTCTTACATTAAATGCTATAATGATTGCATTTGAAACTTTTGCAAGTGTTACATCTGATTCTGTAACTGCTCCTGCAGCTGCATGTATAACTTTTACTTTTACCTCTTCATTTGATAATTTTTCCATTGATTGTTTAATTGCTTCAACAGAACCTTGAACATCTGCTTTTACAATTAAATTAAGTACTTTTAAATCTCCTGCTTCCATTTGACTGAATAAATTGTCTAGTGTTACTTTACTCATAGCATTCATTGCTTTTTCTCTTTCTTGACGTTTTCTCTTTTCTATTAAATGTTTTGCTGTTTTTTCATCTTTTACTTCATAGAAAATATCTCCTGCTTGAGGTACTTCTGTTAATCCAGTTATTTCTACTGGTGTAGAAGGTCCTGCTGATTTTACTTTTTTACCTTTTTCATCTGTCATTGTTCTAATTCTACCTATTGATGAACCTACTACAATAGTATCTCCTACATCTAATGTTCCTCTTTGTACTAACATTGATGCAACTGTACCTTTATTTTTATCTAATTTTGCCTCAATTACTACACCTTTTGATTGTTTATTTGGATTTGCTTTTAATTCTAGTACATCTGCTTCTAATAAAACCATTTCTAATAATTGGTCTATATTTTGATTATTTTTTGCAGATATTGGTACAAATATTGTTTCTCCACCCCATTCTTCTGGTACTAATTCATATGCCATTAATTCTTGTTTTACTTTATCAATATTTGCATCTGGTAAATCAATTTTATTTACTGCTACTATTATTGGTATTCCAGCTGATTTAGCATGATTTATAGCTTCTACTGTTTGTGGCATTACTCCATCATTTGCTGCAACAACTAATATAGCTATATCTGTTATTTGTGCTCCTCTAGCTCTCATTGCTGTAAATGCTTCATGTCCAGGTGTATCTAAAAATGTTATTTCTCTGTCATTTACTTTTACTTTATATGCACCTATATGTTGTGTAATTCCTCCTGCTTCTCCTTCTATAACATTTGTCTTTTTAACAGCATCTAATAATGATGTTTTTCCATGATCAACGTGACCCATTACAACAACTACTGGTGGACGTACTTCTAAGTCCTCTTCTCTATCTTCTGAGTCATCAAATAAAATATCTTCTTCTGTTACAGTTTCTTTTTTGTTAACTTTTACTCCAAATTCATCTGCTATTAATGATGCTGTATCAAAATCAATTTCATTATTTATTGTTGCCATTACACCAT
>CAKPPL010000018.1 GCA_934177555.1 uncultured Clostridia bacterium | reverse complement strand
AACATGGCTATACTTGTTCCTGCTAATATTAGTAATACTACTATTGTTACTACTAGTGCTATTAGCGTTATTCCTTCCTGTCTTTGTTTTTTTCTGATGTTTTCCATCTGTTTTTCCTCCTTTTATTCTTTCGTTTTTATAATTTCATTTTACATTATTTTAAGATATTTATAAATATCTTATTTTTCTTTTATTAATATAATTAATGTTTCTCAAAATTCTTAAAGCCATTATCTTTCTAGGTATTTTAAATTTTATAAATTTATATAACAAAAAAAATATTTTTTCAAATATCTTGACTTTATTAGTATTTATTGATATAAGAGATTATATAATTTCTTTAATTATATTAATTAATGACAAATAATTGCCTTAAAATATTAACATCAAAAATATAATATGCTATTTAACTTAGATTGTCAAAAGAGGTTTGAGCTTAATTTTAACTCAAACCTCTTTTTATTTCTAATTTATATCTAATATTTTTTTAGCTCTTTCCACATCTTCTTGATTTGCATCTCTAACGCCTTCTAATGGATATTTTTGTCCTAATTTCTCCCATTTAAATTTTCCCATACTGTGATATGGTAAAATTTGAACTTTTTGCACTGTTTTTAATGTTTGTAAAAATTCTTTAAGTCTTATTAAATCTTGTTCATTATCTGTATAACCTGGTACTAAAACCTGTCTTATCCACATATTGATATTATTTTCACTTAAATATTTAGCAAATTCTAATTCTTTTTTGTTTGAAAAACCTACTAGTTCTTTACACTTTTCATCATCAATATGTTTAATATCTAATAATACTAAATCTGTATATTTTAAAACTTCTTTTATTAAATCTGTTAAAACAACCATTCCTGATGTATCAATACATGTAGATATACCATTTTCTTTTAATTTTTTAAATAATTCTAATAGAAAGCTTGCTTGTAATAGTGGTTCTCCACCTGTTACAGTTACACCTCCACCTGATAATAACATATAATTTTTGTATCTATTTATTTTTTCTATAATCTCATCTACAGATTTATATTTTCCTCCATTCATATCCCAAGTATCTCTATTATGACAATACTTACATTGTAAATGGCAACCTTGCAAAAACAATACAAATCTTATTCCTGGTCCATCAACTGTTCCAAAACTCTCTATTGAATGCACTTTTGCATAATATCTTAAATCTTTCTCCATTTTTTCTTCTTTCTTAATAAAATTTTTAACGAAGCAAGATGGCTATTATTTTTTAAATTCTCTCATGAATTGTTCTATTAATAACATCTAATTGTTGTTCTCTTGTTAATTTTGTAAAATGTACTGCATATCCAGAAACTCTAATTGTAAGTTGAGGATATTTCTCTGGATGTTCCATAGCATCTTCAAGCAATGCTCTATCAAATACATTTACATTTATATGATGTCCTGTTTGTGCAAAATATCCATCTAACATACTAACCAAATTATTTACTTTTGTTTCTTGATTTTGTCCTAATGTTGCTGGTGTAATAGCAAATGTGTATGAAATTCCATCTTCTGAATCTTCAAATGGTAATTTTGCTATTGAATTCATTACAGCTAATGCTCCATTTACATCTCTACCATGTAATGGGTTTGCACCTGGTCCAAATGGTGCTCCTGCACGTCTTCCATCTGGTGTATTTCCTGTTGCTTTTCCATATACAACATTTGATGTAATTGTTAATATTGATAATGTGTGTTTTGAATTTCTATAAGTTGGATGTTTCTTTAATTTATTTAAAAATCTTCTAACAACTTCTACTGCTATTTTATCAACTCTATCATCATCATTACCAAATTGAGGATATTCTCCTTCTACTTGATAATCTACTGCTAATCCAGTTTCATCTCTAATAACTTTTACTTTTGCATATTTGATAGCTGAAAGTGAGTCTGCTACTACTGATAAGCCAGCAACTCCACAAGCCATTGTTCTAATAATATCTTTATCATGTAATGCCATTTCTATTGCTTCATATGAATATTTATCATGCATATAATGAATTGCATTTAATGCTTTTATATATATTTTTGCAACATAATCCATCATTTGGTCAAATTTATAAATAACTTCATCATAATTTAAGTATTCTGATGTTATAGGCTCAAATCTTGGTGTAACTTGTTTTCCTGTTTTCTCATCTCTACCACCATTTATAGCATATAATAATGTTTTAGCTAAATTTGCTCTTGCTCCAAAGAATTGCATTTGTTTTCCTATTTTCATAGGTGATACACAACATGCTATTCCATAGTCGTCTCCAAGTGTTGCTCTCATAACATCATCATTTTCATATTGTATTGATGATGTCTTTATTGATAAATTTGCTGTATATTTTTTGAATCCTTCTGGCAATCTTGTTGACCATAATACAGTTAGGTTTGGTTCTGGAGCTGGTCCTAAATTTTCTAGTGTGTGTAGTACTCTGAATGAGTTTTTAGTTACTAATGTTCTCCCATCTATTCCCATTCCACCAATACTTTCTGTTACCCATACTGGATCTCCACTAAATAATTCATTGTATTCTGGTGTTCTTAAGAATCTAACTAATCTTAATTTCATTACAAAATGATCCATTAATTCTTGTGCTTGTTCTTCTGTTAATGTTCCATTTTTCAAATCTCTTTCTATATATATGTCTAAAAATGTTGATGTTCTACCTATACTCATTGCAGCACCATTTTGGTCTTTTACAGATCCTAAGTATCCAAAATATAACCATTGTATTGCTTCTTTTGCATTTTTTGCTGGTTTTGATATATCATATCCATATTTTTCAGCCATTGTTTTTAATTGATTTAATGCTTTTATTTGTTCTGCTATTTCTTCTCTTTCTCTTATTACTTTTTCTGAAAAATCATCTACATCTAATATTTCTAGCTCTTCTTTTTTCTCTGCTATTAATGCATCTACACCATATAATGCTACTCTTCTATAATCTCCAATTATTCTTCCTCTTCCATATCCATCTGGAAGTCCTGTTATTAAATGTGAACTTCTTGCTGCTCTTATATCTGGTGTATATACATCAAATACTCCATCATTATGTGTTTTTCTTGCTGTGTGGAAAATTCTATCTGTTTCTGGGTCTACTTGTCTTCCATATGCTTCACATGATTTTTCTACAATTCTAATTCCACCAAATGGCATAATTGCTCTTTTTAATGGTGCATCTGTTTGTAAACCTACAATTTCTTCTAAATCTTTATCTATATATCCAGCTTCATGTGATGATACTGTTGATATAGTTTTTGTATCTATATCTAACACTCCACCTTCTGCATCATGTTCTTTTTTGTATAATTCTAATACCTCATCCCATAATTTTTTAGTTTTTTCTGTTGTTCCTGTTAAAAAACTTGAATCTCCTGTATATGGTGTGTAATTTTTTTGTATGAAGTTTCTTACATCTATTTGTCTTTTCCATTCACCATTTTCAAATCCATTCCATCCTTCAAATTCCATATTTTTTTCCTCCATTTCTTATATAATATTTATTAGTATTACCTCTTTTGTTTGTTTTATTTAATTTCCATCAGTTATTATATTTTTTTTATATAAAAATGTCAATGTATTTTGCCTTGATTTTTAATCTTAAAAATTGTATAATCATACAAAATAAATTTGAAAGGAAAATAAAAATGGATAAAATCATAAATAAAATTGCATCAGAATTAAATGTAAAAAATACTCAAGTAGAAAATACTGTAAAATTAATTGACGAAGGAAATACTATTCCATTTATAGCACGTTACAGAAAAGAAGTTACAGGAGGACTTAGTGATGAGATTCTTAGAGATTTAGGAGAAAGATTAACTTATCTAAGAAATCTAGAAACAAGAAAAGAAGAAGTTATTAAATCTATTAATGAACAAGGAAAATTAACAGATGAATTAACTATAGCTATAGCATCTGCTGAAACACTTGCTGAAGTAGAAGATTTATATAGACCTTTTAAACAAAAGAAAAAAACAAGAGCAACAGTAGCTAAATCAAAAGGATTAGAACCTTTATCTAATATTATTATAGAGCAAAAAGAAAAGACTCCTTTAAATGAACTTGCAGTAGCATATGTTAATATTGATACATTATCTGAAGAAGACAAAAAAAATAAAGACAAAGTTGTTTCAACTCCAGAAGAAGCTATACAAGGTGCTTTAGACATTATTGCTGAAAGTATTTCAGATAATGCTAAATACAGAAAATACATAAAAAAAATATGTTATAGAGAAGGAACTATTGTTACTAAAGCAACAAATTCTGAAGAAAGTTCTAATTATGAAATGTATTATGACTTTTCTGAATTAGTTTATAAATTACCTAGTCACAGAATTTTAGCAATAAACCGTGGTGAAACAGAAAACTTTATAAAAGTTTCTATAAATAAACCTGAAGATAAAATTTTATATTACATGGAAAAAGATATTATAAAAGGTGATACTCAATTTTCTGAAATATTAAAAAACACTATATTAGATGCTTTTAAAAGATTAATCGAACCATCTATTGATAGAGAAATACGTTCAGATTTAACTGAAAAAGCAGAAGAAAAAGCTATTAAAGTTTTTGGTCAAAATGCCAAACAATTATTATTAGGAGCTCCAATAAAAGGAAAAACTGTTATGGGATTTGACCCAGCATATAGAACAGGATGTAAAATTGCAGTAATTGATGAAACAGGAAAAGTTTTAGATATAGCTACAGTATATCCTACAGCTCCTCAAAATGATGTTGAAGGTGCTAAAAAAACTTTATTACAACTTATAGAAAAAGATAATATTGATATGATAGCTATTGGAAATGGAACAGCCTCTCGTGAATCAGAAATGTTTGTATCAGATATGATTAAAGAAGTAAGACATGAAATTTGTTATGTAATAGTTAGTGAAGCTGGTGCATCTGTTTATTCTGCATCAAAACTTGCAACAGAAGAATATCCTGACATAAATGTTTCTATAAGAGGTGCTATTTCTATTGCACGTAGATTACAAGATCCTCTTGCAGAACTTGTAAAAATTGATCCTAAAGCTATTGGTGTTGGACAATATCAACATGATGTAAATCAAAAAAAATTATCAGAAAGTTTGACAGGAGTTGTTGAAGACAGTGTTAATAAAGTTGGTGTTGATGTAAACACAGCTACTCCATCACTTCTTTCTTATGTTTCTGGAATTAATAGTACTATAGCCAAAAATATAGTAAAATATAGAGATGAAAACGGAAAATTAAAAGAAAGAAAAGAATTATTAAAAGTCCCAAAATTAGGAAAAGTAGCATATGAACAATGTGCAGGATTTATTAGAATACCAGACGGTACAAACCCTCTTGAAAATACAGCTGTTCACCCTGAAAGTTATAAACCAACAGAGGAATTACTTAATTTATTAGGTTTTAAAATTGCTGATTTAAAAAATAAAGAAACATTAAATCTATTAAGAAATAAATTAAAAACATTAGATGTCTCTGATTTCTCTAATAAACTTAATATTGGAGAAATGACTTTAACAGACATTATTACAGAACTTTCAAAACCAGGTCGTGATCCAAGAGAAGATATGCCAAAACCAGTTCTTCGTAATGATGTACTAAAATTTGAAGATTTAAAAGATGGTATGATTCTTACAGGTACTGTAAGAAATGTAATTGATTTTGGAGCATTTGTTGATATTGGTGTAAAATATGATGGACTTGTTCATATTTCTGAAATGAGTGACTCTTTTATAAAATCTCCTTCTGAAGTTGTATCTGTTGGTGATATCGTAAAAGTTAAAGTTATAAAAATAGATTCAGAAAGAAAAAAAGTTGGTCTTTCTATGAAAATTTAATATTTTATAATACTACTGAAAACTATAAAAATTCAGTAGTATTATTTTTATTATAATTTCTCCATAAACTTCTTTTTAGAATCATATGATGAATGAACATATCTATTTAATGTTATATTAACATCTGAATGTCCTAATACTTCACTCAAAGATTTTATATCCATTCCAACTCTTATGCATCTTGTAGCAAAAGTATGTCTTAAACAATGAAAATTTCTATATTTTACCTTTGCTCCATTTAATACTCTTTTGTACACATATTGAAAACATCTTGGTTCTATATATTTATTTTCTTCCCCTGTTATCACAAAAGCTTTTTTGGAATATCTTATACTCGAATTTTTTAATTCATCATATAAATTGCTTGGAATAGGGATTTTTCTTTCAGATGTTTTTGTTTTAGGAGGAGTTATTATAACTTTTGTTTTGCTTTTCTGTATGTATACTCTTTGAAGGGTTTTATTAACACTAATTAATCTTCTAGTAAAATCTATATCTTCCCATTTTAATGCACATATTTCTCCAATTCTCATTCCTGTATAAATTGCTATTAAAACTCCTATGTTTCTTATATCTGTAGAATTTACACATTCGCATTCCATTTTTTTTATTTCTTTTTCGTTAAATACTTGTAATTCCTTTTTTTCAGATGCAGGCATTGATACTAAATCTAATTTAAAATTTACGTTATACTTTTTTTCAGCATATTTTAATATAGATTTTAATATTAATATAATATCTCTTATTGTTTTGTTTGATAAGTTTTTTCCTAAACTATCTACAAATTCATTCATATCATATTTTAAAAAGAAATTTAATCTTTTTTTCCCGAAATCTTTTGTTTAAATATGCATTTATTATATAATTATAATTCAAATATGTTGATTCTTTTATCCTATGCTTTTTATACAACAACCAATTCTCTGTGAGTTTTTTGAATTTTATTTTCCATAATTTAAAATTCACCTTCTTTTCCAAAATGTTCACATATACCACCTCTTTTCGCAATATATTATACTGTCTTTGTTATATATTTTCATTTAATTGGTTATTCTTTTTGCGTACTTTTTACTTTGACGTATTTACAAATACCTTTTGTGTCAAAAAAAGATTAGGAATAACATATTTTCCTAATCTTTCCATATTAATATTTTTCTTGAATTTCTTTTATTTTATCAAAATTATTTCTTAATATATCTAAAAATGTATCTGCTAGTTGAGGATCAAATTGAGTTCCTTTACATTTTTCAATTTCATCTAATACATATTGTAATTCTAATGCATCTCTATAACTTCTTTTACTTGTCATTGCATCAAATGTATCTGCAAGTGCTGCTATTCTTGCTAAATATGGTATATCTGCCCCTTTTAATCCTGAAGGATACCCTTTTCCATCATATCTTTCATGATGATGTTTTACTATTGGAATTATATCTTTAAATACTGTTGCAGACCCTAGTATATGTGCTCCTATAGATGGATGGTTTTTTATTTCTGAATACTCATCATCTGTAAGTTTTGACTGTTTTAATAATATACTATCTGGTATTCCTATTTTTCCAATATCATGGAATAACCCACCTATTCTTAAAGTTTTTATTTGATCTTCTGAAAGTCCTAATTTTTCCCCTATTAAAACAGAATATTCTGAAACTCTATCTGAATGTCCTCTTGTATATGTATCTTTAGCCTCTACAGTATATCTTAATGTTTGTACCATATCTAAATATGCTTGTTCAAGTTGTTCTTTAGAATTTGATAATTCTTGATTTATCCTTTTAATTTCATTCATTTGTTTTATTGATTTTATTCCAGATTCTATTAATAAAAGTAATTGGTCAAATTTATCACTTTTTTCACAATAACCTTGAATGTCTAGTCTTTTTATCGTTTCTAATGGTGGTGCTAAATCTTTATGTCCAGTTAATAATAGTATATATAATTCTTTATTAAATTTTCTTATTTCTTCTACAACCTCATCACCATGTAATGGTGTCATCATAAAATCAAGTAACATTAAGTCAAAATGCTCTTTTCTGACTCTTTCTATTGCTTCTACAGGATCTGTTATTCCAACAAATTCATAATCTGTTCTTTTTAAAAATACTGATAATGAATCTATTATTCCAATTTCGTCATCTACTGCTATTATTTTATATTTTTCTTTTGTTTCTACATTTTGATTCTGAAGTGCTATTCTCATTTTTACCTCCGTATCTTAGTATACATCCTCATTATATTTTTTTATTATTAAAAAATCAAGTTTTTTTACAATTTTAGCATTAATTTTATTTTATATACTCTACTTAATTGGAATAATTATATTAAATACTGTTCCTTTACCATCTTCTGTTTCAAATGTAATGTCTCCTCCAAAACGAGCTCTAATATTTGAATATGACATATATAGCCCTAAACCTGTTCCATTTTTTCCTTTTGTTGTAACCATTTCTTTAAATAATTTTTCTTGAACTTCTTTAGGTAATCCTCCTGCAAAGTCCCTAACAGAAATTATTATATTGTTTTGCTTTTTATTAACTTCTAATTCAATATTCTGATCTCTTTTTCCATCATATGCTTGTATCGCATTTGATATCATATTATTTATTACTTGTACTAAACTATTTACATCTCCATGAAGACTTAAATTTTCATCAACATTCATTAATACATTCAAATATACATATGCATTTTTTAGTTCATGTTTCATTAATATATTAACTCTTTTTATCAACTCTGTAATTGTAAATGATATATCTTCTTGATTTGATAGTGCCACTGCTTGTCCTTTTACAGTTGTTATAATATCTGACATATATTCTATATGTGCTCTTATTTTTGGTATCCAACTTTGCATATCTCTAGCAATATCATGATGATCTTGTGAGTTTACTTGTGGATTATCTATTGATTGATCATATTCTTTTATTAAATCTTCTAACCCTTCTGTAGCTCCTGCAATAGACATTATTGGTGTTTTCAAATTATGTGCTATTCCTCCTATTAATTGTCCTAATGATGCCAAACGTTCTCTTTCCATTAATATTTCTTGATTATTTTTTATTGTTTCCATATCTTCTTTGTGTTGTGTTATATCTTTTAATAGAAATAATGTACCTAATGAATTATTATCAGAATTAATTGGTGTTATTTCTACTCTAAAATATTTTTTTATCTGTGCAAAATGTTGTTCAAAAGATATTGTTTTATTTGTTTGATTTGCTTTTTCTATTGATTTATCAATATGTGTTATTGTTCTTTTATCTATTTTTCTTTGAAGTAAAAATTTTATAAAATTTTTACTTCTTATTTCTTCAGGATTTAATTTAAATAAATCTAAAAATGTTTTATTAAAATCTATTATTGTATTATTTTCATCTAATACCACATATCCATCAGATATTCTATCTACTATTTTCTGTAATGCAATAGGTGTTACTCCTAAAAACTGAAATTTGAATATTGCTATTGCACAACATATTATTGTAACTGTAAATGTTATTGGAGTTATATATATTGACATAGGTATTATTTGATATGTACCTAATATATTTACAACTACTGGAACACTTACTCCTAAAACAATCAAAATTGATTGTTTTGAGAAAAAACCAGAGTTTTTTATAGTCATTTTCAACATATGCCATACACCTATTGCAATTAATGCATATGAATAAATATTATGTATTGTAGTATATGGTCCATATACATTTGTTTCAAAATCTACAGAATAATATTCATAAAATAAATGATGATAATCATTTGTCCATAATATAATTAATGATATTATAGGAACTATAAATAACAATAAATATTTCTTTTTAAATTCTATTTTTGTATTCTCATAAATTAATCCCATAAAATATACTACTATTGGTATTGTGCAAATAGCAATATATATAAAATAATCAAAATAAATTGGTTCTATATGTAGTGGTTTTGATAATGTTATTTGCATTATTAGTCCTATTGTCCAAAATACTAAAATACTTAATGCACATATAAATACTTTTTGTAATTGATTTTTCTTTTTACCTTTTGCAAGATATGTTATTAATATAATATTTATTATGCATGTAATTATCAATTCAATTAAAGTTATTTTACTTGCTATCATTTGTTTCTCCTTTTACTAAATTTAGTATAATTTCTATATATTTTTCATCTATTTTTGGCCATTTAAAACCATATAAGTTCAATAATTTTTTAGTATGTTCTGAATTTAATTTTACATTACTTTCATAGTGTAAATTTAAGTCTTTATCCATATCATTTATTAATACATTCACTATTTCAGAATTAGCGCTTTTTATTAATTTTTTTAATTTTTCTTTAAATTCTTCATTATCTATAATTTCAATATCTGTTCCTAATTTTTTTATAATTTCTAAGAATTTTGATATTGTAACATGATTACTATTAAATAAATGATATATTCTATTTTGTGAATTTGTATGTTCAATAATTTTTACTATTGCCTCTGAACTGCTATCTATAGGTGTAAATTCTAAATATCCATTTATCAAGTATTTTGGAACTGCACCTATTTTTAATAATGCTTTTAATCTATTTATATATGCATTATCTCCTATATTGTCTTGAAATTTACCATCAGATAATCTTGGCATTAAATTTCCCATTCTTAGTATATATCCATCAGTTCCATCTTTTATTGCTTCTAACATTTTTCTTTCTGCTTCAAATTTTGTTTTTACATATACATTTTCTAAATCTTGTTCTATATAAAAATTGTTTTCACAAAATTCTACTTCTTCTTTAAATTTCTGTTCCATATAATATTGATCTACTAATGAGTTTCCTGAAATGCTTAATGTTGAAATATGATATATTTTGCATTTGAATATATTAGCAAAATCTATTAATTTTTCTACACTTTTTACATTTGTATTATAGAATTCAAGATAATTACCATAATGCGATACTTTTGCAGCAGAATTTATAATTGTTGTTACTTCATTTCCTAATTCAAATAATTCTTTTTGTTGTAATCCAAAGCCATCTTTTGTTATATCACCTTGTAGTACTCTTATTCTATCACCTAAATATTTATCATATTTTTCTCCAAAATAATAGTGCATTTTATTTAACAATTTTTGTTCTATTGTCATCCCTGGTTCTTTTCTGATTAATGTATATATTATACCAGTTTCTCTTTTTAATAATTCATCTAATATATGTATTCCTAAATATCCTGTTACTCCTGTTAATAATATATTTCTAACCTCATTATTTTGGGTCTCTTTTGGAATAATCATATTATTATTTAATATATCATTATATTCAGTTTTTAATTTATCTAAATCTTGTTTTTCTATGGTTTTGTTTGTTTGTATTTTTTCTGCTAATTCTTCTATAGTTGGATATGCAAATATATCTGCATATTTTATTTTATCTGTTATTTGAAGCAATTTTACATTTAAGTTCATTGCTAATATTGAGTCTCCACCTAGTTCAAAGAAATTATCTTTTATGCCTATTGGCTTTGTATTTAATATATCTTCCCATATATTTGTTAATCTAATTTCTATATCTGTTTTGGGTTTCACATATTCTTTCTTTTCAGTTTGTAATATTCCATTAGGTACAGGTAATTTATTTTTATCTATTTTACCATTTGGTGTATATGGAAATTTATCTAATGGTGTAAAATAAGATGGAATCATATATTGTGGCAAATTTTCATGTAAATATTCTCTAAGTTCTTTAATTCGTATCCTTTTATTTGCAACAAAATAAGCTGAAATTATTTCTCTATTTCCTATTGTTTGTTTTATAACCTTTGCTTTTTGAATCCCTGGTATATCTAATATTTTCTTTTCTATTTCCTCTAATTCTATTCTTAATCCTCTAACTTTTACTTGTCCATCTTCTCTGCCTAAATAATATAATTCTCCATTTTCAAGAAATTTACATATATCACCTGTTTTATACATTATACTATTTTCTATATATGGATTTTTTATATATCTCTCTGCTGTTAAATCATCTCTATTTAAATATCCATTTCCTACTCCATCACCTGCAATATATAATTCCCCTGCAATTCCTATTGGAACTACTTGTAATTCTTTATCTAATACATATACTTGTGTATTTGCAATAGGTCTTCCTATATTTATTTTTTCCTCATTTGTTAATTCTTTAATTGTAGACCATATTGTAGTTTCTGTTGGGCCATAAACATCAAAAATTCTAGCATTTGAATATTGTTTCATTTTTGATACTATTGATTCTGTTACAGCCTCTCCTCCAACTAATATATCTGTTACATTTTTCAAAAATTCTACATTTTCACTTTCCTCGAATATTAATGAATATCTTGATGGTGTAGTTTGTATCATATTTACTTTATTTTTTATACATAACTCATTTAATAATGCTGATATATGTTGCTCTTCTTCATTTGCTAATACCATTTTCATTCCAGATGTTAATGTTCCCCATAATTCTAATCCAAATATATCAAAACAAATTGTTGTAACAGATACCATTGTTTTATTTTCTTTAAATGGTATTTCTTTTTTTATTCCAGTTATAAAATTACACAAATTTTTATTTGTAATTTTTACACCTTTTGGTTTTCCAGTTGAACCTGATGTATATATTACATATGCCAAATCTGATGATTTATTAATTATCTTTAAATTTTTAATATTTTGTGAATATATTTCTGTATTATCATAATCTACTGAGACTTTATTTTTATATTCGATTTTATCATATAACTCATTATTAGTTATTAATATTTTCGCATTACTATTTTCTAGCATATATTGTATTCTTTGTTCTGGATATTCAGGATCTATTGGAATATAACATGCTCCTGATTTTATTACACCTATTAGTGTATGTATTAATTCTATAGACCTTGGTAGCATAACTCCAATAATATCATTTGGTTTTACTCCAGTTTTTCTCAAATAATTTGCTATTTGATTTGATTTTTCATTTAATTCTTTATAACTTATACTCTCTTTTCCAAAAACTACTGCCGTCTTATCTGGCTGTTTTTCTACTTGTTCTTCAAACAATTCTGTAATTATTTTATTCTTTGGATAATCTAATTTAGTATTGTTAAATTCATATAGAATTTTATTTTTTTCATCTTTTGGAACAATATTTATATCTTTTATTTTTATATTAATATCATTCATTACAGATTTTATTGTATTCATATAATGTTCAAATAATCTTTCTATTGTTTGTCTTTTAAATAAATCTGTACAATATTCTATATTAATAGTATTGGTTTTAGGTTTTACTTCTAATGATAAATTAAATTTTGAAATATTATTATTAATTTCAATTACTTGTGTTTCTTTTTCATTTATTTTTTTTATATTTTCTTCTTTATTTTGATATGTAAACATTACATCAAATAAAGGATTTTTTGAATTATCTATCTCTACTTTTAATTTTTTTATTAACATATCAAAAGGATATGGTTGATATGTTAAATCTTCTAGTAATTGATTTTTAATGTTTTCTAAAAACTCTTCAAATGTTGCTTCTTCATTTATTTTTCCTCTTAATATTATATTATTTACAAACATTCCTATCATTCTTTTAGTCTCATTTCTGTTTCTATTTGCTATTGGACTTCCTACATTTATATCATTTTGCCCTGTATATTTGTATAATAATATAAAAAATGTTGATACAAAAAACATATATGGAGATACACCTATTTTTTTTGCATATCTTTCTATTTTCTTAAATTCTTTTTCATTAATTTTTTTAGTTATTTTCTCTCCATTATATGATCTCTTACTAGGTATACTAAAATCATATGGTAAATTTAGTTGGGCAAATTCACAATCTTTAAACTTATTTACCCAATAATTTTCTGGTATTTTTATTAATTCACTATTATCATATTCATTTTCCCAAACTGCATAATCTTTATATTGAATTGGAATATTTTTTAAATCTTCTCCATTATATAATCTATTAAATTCAATTATTAAGTTATTTAAACTCGTTCCATCCATAATTATATGATGTGTATCTAATAATACTAATGTTTTTTTATTATCTAAATAATGAATCTCTATTCTTATTAATGGTGCTTTTTCTAGTTTGAATGGTTTAGCAAAATTATTTATTATATTTTTTAATTCTTTTTCTGTATTTTGATATATTGGTATTTCAAAATTTATTTTATCTTCAATTTTTTGTACAACTTCATTATTTTCTATAACAAAATATGTTCTTAAAGTACTATGTCTATTAAATATTCTTTCAAATACTTTTTGTACTTTATTTTTATCTAGTATTTCATCAACAAGTATTGCTCCTGGCATATTATATACTGTATTTTCTTCTCCTATCATCTTTACATTATAATATATTCTTCTCTGTGCTGATGATAGTGGATAATATTCTTGTTTTTTTACTTTTTTTATTTTGATTTTTTTATGTTCTTTAAATTGGTTTTCTCTTATATAATTTGCAATTTCTTTTATTGTATAATCTGACAAAATATCTTTTATACTAATTTGAACTTCAAATTTAGATAATATTTTTGTTGATAATGTTATTGCTGTTAAAGAATCTCCTCCTAATTCTAATATTTTATCATTTATGCTTACATTTTGTATTTGAAGCATTTTTTCTATCATTTCTATTAATTCTTCATCAATTCTATCTCTTGCTTGTATGATTTCTTTTTTATTATTTTGTATATCTGGTTCTGGTAAAGCTTTTCTATCTATTTTTCCATTTGGTGTATATGGCATTTTTTCTAATTTTATTAAATATTGTGGAACCATATATTGTGGTAATTCTTTTTCTAATTTCTTTTTTATTTCTTTATCTAATTTTTCTTCAATATTTGCTGTATAATATCCAATTAATGCATCATGTCCATTTCTTAATTTTTTCTTTATAACTACAGCTTGATTTACATTTTCATTTGTCTCAATTATATTTTCTATTTCTCCAAGTTCTACTCTAAAACCACGTATTTTTACTTGGAAGTCTGTTCTACCTAAATGTACTATTTCTCCATTTTCTTTGTAATATGCTAAATCATTTGTATTATAAATTTTTCCATTATTACTAAATTTATTATCTATAAATTTTTCAGTATTCAAATCATCTCTTTTTAAGTATCCATTTGAAACTCCATCTCCTCCTATATATAATTCTCCTGGAATTCCTAATGGCAATATTTTATGATTTTTATTTAATATGTAACATTGTGTATTTACAATAGGTTTTCCTATTGTTATTTCTTTTTCATTTGTTAATTCTTTCACTGTAGACCAGATTGTTGTTTCTGTTGGTCCATACATATTAAAAATTTTACATTTAGTTGCTTTTTTTATTTCTGATAAAATTTTATTATTCACAGCTTCTCCTCCTATAAGGATATCTGTAAGATTCTTTGTGAATTTTATATTATTTTTATCTTCAAATATTACTGAATATCTTGATGGTGTTGTTTGTATTATATTTACATTGTTTTCTAAACATAATTTATTTAATAAAACTGGTGAATTTTGTTCCTCTTCATTTGCTACAACTAGTGTTAAACCTGATGTTAATGAACACCACATTTCTAGTCCAAATATATCAAAACATATTGTTGTTACTGATACCATTGTTTTATTTGGATTGAAATCTATTAATTGCTTCATTCCATAAATAAAATTAATTAAATTCTGATTTGTTACTATTACTCCTTTTGGCTTTCCTGTTGAACCTGATGTATATATTAAATATGCTGGATTTTTTATTTTATTTTTTATTTGGATATTTTCTCTGTTTTGATATTTTTCAAATTCAATTTCTTCTATATTTATTGTTGTACATTTTTCTGGTATATATTTTTCTGTTTTAGAATTTACTAAAATTGTTTTTGTTTCACTATTATCAATCATGTATAAAATTCTATCTAATGGATATTCTGAATCTATTGGTAAATATGTTGCACCACATTTTAATATTGCTATTAATCCTATAATCATTTCTGGTGAACGTTGTAACATAATTCCTACTACATCTTCTTTTTTTGTTCCTGTTTCAATCATTTTTTCAGCTAATATATTTGCTTTTTCATTTAATTCTTTATATGTTAATTTTTTTCCATTACTTATTAAGGCTACTTTTTCAGGATTTTCTCTTACTTGTTTTTCAAATAAATCTATTACAGTTTCATTTTTATTGTATTCTAATTGTGTATTATTAAATTCTTTTATAATTTTTTCTTTTTCTTCTGGAGTAACAATATCTATTTCTTTAATTTTTATATTTTCTTTTGAAAGGACTTGATGAATTATATTCAAAATTCTTTTATGTAAGTTTTCTATATCTTTTTCATTATATTTACTTTTTTTATAGTCATATGCTATATTTAAGTTTCCAGAATCGTTTATGTCATATACTTGTATATCTAAATTTTCAGCACAACAACCATTAAATGTCCATTCTGTTGTGTATTTTATATTTTCTTCATTTTGTTGTGCATTTGTTATTTGATATGATAATAAAATATTATATAAATTTGGAATATTTTTGTCTTTTTTTCTTAATTCTTCTAATAAACTTTGATATGAATATTTTTGGTGTTTTAGCATATTTAATGAATCTATTGCTATATTTTTTATAAATGCTTGAAACTCTACATTTTCATCAATATTTATTTTGAATGGCACTACATTTATAAACATTCCTGCTGAATTTTTTTCTTTAAAATTTGTTCTATTTAATATTGGAGTTCCTATTACAAACTCTTTTAAACTTGATATTTCTCCTATATATATTGAATATACTGCCATAAAAAAGTTATATAATGATATTTTATTTTTTTGACAATATTGTTTTAATTGTTCTACATGTATTTTTTCTATTTTATATTGCTTTCTTTCTCCTGATGGATTATTTTCTTCATTACTATCTTTTTTACTTCCTGGTATTGAAGCTATTTCTGGTATCACCTGGAATTTATCTTCCCAATATTTTTTGTCTTTTTGATATTTTTCACTTTTTTCATATTCTTTTTCAGCTTGAATATAATCTATATATGAATATATAGATTTTGTTTCAATTTCTTTATTTTGTTTTAATTTTGAGTAAGTTTTTATTATTTCGTTGCAAATAAATCCTAATGTCCACGCATCTGAAATCAAATGGTGTATATTGAGCATAAAAGCCCCTTGGCCATTTGTAATATTTTTAAAGATATAAAATTTGAATAATAAATTGTTTTCTATTTTGAATGGTTTTTTTAATATTTCTAATCGTCTTTGATTTAATTCTTCTTCATTACTTATTTCTATTGTTTCGATTTTTACTTCTCTTATTTTTGATATTTCTTGTTTTGGTTGACCATCTTCTATTTTTATTTTGATTTTGAAGTTATCATGTTTTTGACACACAATTTTTATTGACTCTGATAATTTTTCAAAATCAATTTTCTCTTCTATTTTGGCAGTTCCACATATTGTATTTATATTACTCCCTTTATAATATTGTTCTGTAATCCATATTGATTCCTGTGGTCTTGTTAAGTCCTTTAACATCCTTTTTTCACCCTTTTTATTATATTTGATTCCTATTATATCATTTTTTTACTTTTATTGCAATTTTTTTTATAATATTTGTGAATATCATAATAAAATCTTTTTATCCTCTATATGCGTAATTAGATAAAAGTGAAGAAATGTGTTATTTCTCCACTTTTATCAACTATTAAATGGTCTTTTCTCAAAAGTATTCGATTTTAATATTGTGTTATATGATGGGCTGTTCCATTTTCGTCTGATGCTGTTGAACTTGCTTCGATTTTGACACTAGATTTTAGAGAAACTACAGGACGAAGGCGATTGTTATTGCCGTTCCATCTACCAGCTGAGTAAAACATGCTAGGTCCACCAATGGCAGAGCCAGCGAAGCGCAAACCAAAGCTAGCCTCACTAGAATTACAATTAGCATAGCGTGAAGCCAACCAATAGAATGTACTATTTGATAACACTTTTTTTCCTTCTCCAAAGTTTGCTTCTGTTATGTTTGCATACCAATATGTTTGAGTTACTGTTAATTTTCCTTCTGTTGCTTCACTATGTGCTTTTGTTGTTAAGCCATTTGTATATCCATTTTCGTTTGTATATGTCTTACTTCTTCCTAATGTTCCACTTCCTACTGTGTCTGAATTTATTCCTGCTCCTATTTCATATTGATATAAATATGGATATTTTTTATTACTTTCATATGTTTTTGGATTTCCATATGTTGCTACATATGTATATGTATCTCTCACACTTGTTTTTCCTGCTTGTTCTAGCCAATATTCAAAGTCTTCTACATTTACACTTCTTGCCTCTATTCCACTTCTACTATATAATGTTTTGCATATGT
>CAKPPL010000017.1 GCA_934177555.1 uncultured Clostridia bacterium | reverse complement strand
GTAATAATGCTTACAGGAGATTTAGATTATGTAAAATCTAGTGATAATGCTTCAAAACAGGAAAATTATTTTAAATTTTATGATATTTATGATGGACAAACATTTGATGAAAGTAAAAATTATATTTTTGGAGACTATATAGCACAACAAAGATATTGGGGCTATGTTGGAATGTATACAGAAAATGGTGAGATTTCATTGAAAGACTCAGGAAAAGGTAATTTATATTCACCAAGTGTAACATTTAAAAGTTATAATAAACAACAATATAATTTATATGTAAGTGGATATGGATATTATGATAGTGTATATAATTCAGTAAGAATAGATAATGTATATTATAGAGCTGTTCCAAATAATAAAAGACCACAACAAGTATCACCAGTAACAATAGGATCTGAAACATCATTTTGTGGAGAAGAGAATGCCTTTTTAGAATTTACACAAAGAGCAAATGCTAGTGGATTTAGTGTTTTAAGAACTAATGCAGTTCAAACAGTAGTATTAAATGGAGGAACATTTCCTTCATGGCAAACTTCATGGTCAACACCACAACTAGTTGAAAAATATAATTATGATTTACATTGGTATATGGGAAAAAATGCTATTATAAATACAGATATCACATTAGGAACAACAGCATTATATGAAAATTCAAATTCAATAATTAGTCAGAATATAAAAATTACGGTAACAGGTGGAAAAATCCAAAGTATATATGGTGGAAGCTTTGGAATGAATACAAAATCTATTGGAAAAAGAGAAATTGTAGTAATAGGTGATAGAACAAGTAATATAACAACAAATCCTAAAATAACTAATATTTATGGTGGAGCTAAATCAGGTACGTTAACAGGAGATGCATATGTAGATATATTAGGAGCTACTAATATAGCAAATGTATATGGAGGAGGATGTGATTTTACAGCAACCACATACGGAAATATTTATATGAATGTAACAAACTCTATAATAAATGGAGATTTATATGGTGGAGGATATAATGGAAATGTAAAAGATAATGAATCTCAAAATGGAGGAAATGTAACAATTTCTGTTAAATCTTCAAAAATATTAGGAAATGTGTTTGGTAGTGGAACAGGTGGAACTCAGACATTAGAAGTACCAATAAATATATCAAAATCACAAAGTGAAACAAATTGGCAGGATGAAACATATTACCCAACAGATAGTGAGTTTAATAGGATAAAAAATAAAAATAATGGAGATTATGATACAGATTGGAGTTGGAAAAATCCAGCAGAAGCTTTCCCATTTATACAAGAAAATACAGAATATATATGTATAGCTATTTATAAAGGAATAGGATGGGTTAGCAATAATCCAAATTATTTGACTTATACAAGATACTATTTATATACATATTTGTCATTAGCAGTAGTTGAAAATGATATAAATATTACAATAGATGAAAGTATAATTGGAGAAAAAGGAAATTCTCAAAAAGGAAATGTTTATGGTGGTGGCTCACTTGCAACAGTAGAAGGAAATACATATGTTACAGTAAAAAATAATACAGTAATATATGGTTCTGTGTATGGAGGTGGAGATGGGGTAACAAAACCATCATCTGTAAAAGTATATTATCCACAAGACAAAAATGGTTATACAGCTCCAATTTATACAGCTTTAAAAGATAGTAATGGAAATATTACAAATGTAAAATGTGAAAATGAGAATAGTAGATATAAAAACTATGCATATTCACAGAATTTTCAATGGAGTAATGATGAATCTTTAAAAGAAACTAATGGAATAGATAAAGATAAATATTTAATTTATTCACCAAATGTAGATAATGTTGGAATAATAAAGAAAAATACAAATGTTGTAATACAAGATTCAGATATAACAGGAAATGTATTAGCAGGAGGAAATGCAGCAGATGTATTTGGAAGTACAGAACTAATAATTACAAATTCAAAGATTTCAGATGTATATGGAGGAGGATATTCTGGAAATATTAATGGTGATACTAAAATTACAGTCAATTCAGGAACAATAAAAAATGTTTTTGGAGGAGGAAATTTAGGAAGAGTACAAGGCAATACAATAGTAAATATAGGAGATGAAAATAATTCTAATTTAGATATAACAGAATTACTTTATGGTGGAGGTAGAGGAGATGATGCAGATAATGATGGAGATGCATCAGACTTTATAACAGTATATGGAACAGCAACAGTTAAAATACAAGGAATAAATACACATGTTGAAAATTATGGATCAATAACACTTGGTTCAGTACAAAAGACAATAAATGTAACATTTAAAAATTATTGGACAGGTAACTCAACAGCAAAATACAAGACAATGAATGGTATAGATAGAGCTACAAATGTATATTTTGAAAATAGTTATGTATTATTAACAAATAAAGATAGTAATGGAAACTTACTTGGAATAAAATCAGTAGAAAATTTATATATACCAAATGAGAGTGGTTTAAAAATATCTGCTCCAGGAGAAATATCAGGGAATTTTGAAGGTGGAGGAGAACTATACTTAGATAGTGAAGTATGTTTAACAATTAAAGGAAATATAACAGGAAAAACAATATTAGTTTTAAATCCTCTTATGTATGAAAATGAATCATACAAAATAAAAGGTGGAGAAGATAATCCATATTTAAAAGTATATGGAACAACACCAGAAAATCCAGATACAACTGATGCATCAGCATTAGTAAGTGGAGAGACAGAATACACAATTAAATATAAACAAAAAGATGATTTTATGCAATATTATATAAATAATGATATAATAATAGATAAAAATCTAACAGAGCAAATTATACTTCAAGAGGGAAAGAAACTTAATACATCAGTGGAAAATTGGAATACAAGTAATATAAAAATAATGCAAGATGGACAAATAAGTGCTAATTTTGATATAAATTATCAATTTAAAAAAGATGAAAATCTAGGAAAAAAATATCAAAATATAGAGAGAAGTATAATAATAAAATCTGGAGAAGAGCAAGTAAATATACCTAAAAATACAAAATTAATAATGGTAGTAACACAAAATAATGAACAAAAATTATATAAATATATAACAAAAGAAAATGAAACAGAAATAAAGTTAAATGAATTTGAAGATATAGAAAATAATAATCAAAAATATACTGAAATAACAAATGTTGCAAATGAATCTACTGGAAATTCAGTAACATTAATGTATACATATAGTGAGCAATTTAGATTTATATTAGATTTTTCAGATTCAGAAAATTATTTAGAAACTAATAAAACATATAATATATTATTAAATATTAGAGATATAGTGGAACAAATAAAAGAACCAGAAGATATAGCAATAAATATTATGAATATACAATCAAAAAGAAATATTACATATGATGCAGTATTAGAAAAAACAAAATATTTACAAAATGGAAATATAAAATTAAGTGGAAATATTAATATGGATTCAATATCAGATAGTTCAACATATGATACTGATATAAATAAAAATTTAGCGATAAAAATAAAATTACAAAATGAAAATGGAGAAAATATTAATATTCCTGATGGAACATTAGTGAAAATTAACGGTGTTCAACAAAAATCAGATTTGAATTATATAATAAGTACAATAGGAACAATAACTAAAAATAGTTTTAATGAAGATTTTGATATAGAATTTGATATGGAAAATGTAATTCAAGAAAGCTCAAAATTAAAAGAAGGAAATTACAAAATTATAATAGAAGCTTATACACAAGATGGAACAATGCTACAAAAAAATATGATGAAAAATGTATATGAATTTGAAATAATTAAAAAAGATAATTATGGATTAGATGCTAAAATCACAAATAATGGAGAAAGTTCAGATAAATTACAGATATTTAATAAAGAAAATAAGAATAAATCATTAGAAATTAAAATACAAAAAGGAGATTTAGATAATCCTTATATAAAAATAAAATTACAAAAAAGAACTTCTGTATTTACATATACTGACATAGAAAATACAATAGTTCCTAATACAATAGAAAGTATAAATTTGAAAGAAAATAATGTATTAAAAATAAATAGTGATTTAGAGTCAGGAATGTATAGAACTGTAATCACTTTATATGATGAAAGTAATAACGAGTATACAGAAAAAACTATTAATTTTATTGTAGAATAATTAGAAAAGGAGGGATATGCAATAATGAAAAAAATAAGTCCAGTTTTTATAATATCAATTTTAATATTATGCTTAATTACTGCATATTCTTTTTCTAAATATGTAATACGAATATCAGAAATACATATACAAAGTCCAAAAGATTTTTATTTTAAAAGTAATGTATTAACAACAGATAATAAAACATATGAATTATATGATTGGGATGGAAAAAGCAAATACAAAATTTCTATAAACTTACAAAATTATGAGGATGAATTAAGAATAACATCAGAAGATATAAAATACGAATTTTCAGCTGTTTGTAAAACAGATGGAATAAATATGGTAATATCGGGAGAAAAAGAAGGTACACTAACACAAAACTTAAAAACAGAAAAACAAATTGAAATAGATTTAAATCCATTAAAATCTATTTCAAAAGATGAGTTTATCGAAGTAGAGATAGTAGCAAAATCGATAGAACCATATGAAAAGGAATTAAGTGCAATATTTAAAATATATTCACAAAATGTAAGTTTATATGAAACAAATTTAGAAAATATTGAAGATGAAGATTATGCAAAACTATATATAACAACTAGAGATTTAGATGTTCCACTAAATATTACATATGATAATACAAAAGTTATTTTAGATACTAATAATGAATTATTACAAAATACAATTATAACAAATTCAGAAAATAAAAGAAAAATATCAGTTACTTTAGAAAAAAATTCTAATTATTGTATAGACTTTCTAAAAAAAGATTCTAATAATACAATAATTTTAAATACAGATATTATTGTTTCAGAATGATAGAGAAAGGAGAAACAATATGTTATATGAGACAAATGATAATGAAAATTTAAAATTGCAATGCACAAATTATATTACAGAAATAAAAAATCATAAAGAATTAGAGATGAAAAAAAGAGATACACTTCTTATATGTTTGAATAAAATTTCTGATTTCATTGATAAATTACAAGATGTAAAAGATTCAGATAAATTATTTTCAGTACTAGAGAATATAAAAAAGGCACTAGATGCAAGTAGTGATAATATAAAATTATTAGATATATTACAAAAAGAAATAGAAGAAATATTAACTCAAATAAATTTAGAAAAAACAGTAGAAATACAAAAATTTAATAATATTTATGATGAAAATAACTCAAAAATAAAAAGTAATGACTTAAATGTAGAAGATTTTTTTGGGTATTATATAGAGTTTTGTAATTTTAATGTATCTGATGCAATAACAGAAACAGTTAAAACAGAAAATATTATTGATAAAATAGAAGAATTAGAGCCGACAAAAGATGAAGAAGAAATAAAAGATAATAATTCTTTAATCATTTCAGAAAAAAAAGGTAAAGTTATATTACCATATACAGTAGAAGAATTGAAGTTTACATTAGAAAGAAATAAAGATAAGTATAATAATTATAAAGATATAATTGAAACCAAATATACAGTACCATTATCTAGATATAAAAATGCAGTAATTGCAAGATTTAGGGAAGCTTTTAACTTAATGAAATACAAAGAAAATGCTTCATTAGTAAAATGTTTAGATTTAGCATTAGAACTTGCATGGAATAATTTATTAAATCCTGCAGTAATTACAGCATGTAAAAACTTGGATCAATTAGATATATATTTAGATTATCTATCAACAAATGAAATAGAAAAATTCAATATTTTTGATGTAAAATATGAAATAGCACCAATGAAAAAAATTTAAAACTGATAATAAATAAAAATTTGTAACATATATATTAAAATATAAATAATAATTGAAAGGAATGAAGCATATATGATAAAATTAGGTGTTATTTATGGTGGAACATCAACAGAACATGAAGTATCTAAGATGTCAGCTAATTCAGTAATAGAGAATTTAGATAAAAATAAATATGAAATACACGAAATATTTATAAATAAATATGGAAAATGGTTTGAAGTAAAAGGTGAAAATAAAGAAGAAATTTATAATTTAGTATGGTATTTGAAAGAATTAGATGTGGTATTTCCAGTTTTACATGGGCTAGGAGGAGAAGATGGAACAATACAAGGATTACTAGAAATGTTTCAAGTTCCATATGTAGGATGTGGAGTATTAGCATCAAGTGTTGGAATGGATAAAGTATATACAAAAGCAATTTTTGAAAAAGCTAAAATAAATCAAACTCCATATATTTATATAAAAAAAGTAAATGAAGAATATAAAATAATAACTGAAGAGTTTGAAGAAGAAAAATTAGATTTAAAGAAAATTACATCAAAATTAAAATATCCTATGTTTGTAAAACCTTCTAATTCAGGTTCATCAGTAGGAGTAAAAAAAGCTACTAATGAAGAAGAATTAAAAATTGCTATTGAAAATGCAGGACAATATGATAATAAAATATTGGTAGAACAAGGGGTTATAGGAAGAGAAGTAGAATGTGCTGTATTAGATGATAAAAATGTTATTGCATCAACAGTTGGAGAAATAGTATCAGCAGAAGAATTCTATAGTTTTGATGCAAAATATAATATACCAGATTCAAAAACAATAATACCTGCAGATATTGAAGAAGTGCAAATAGAACAAATCAGAAAACTTGCTGTAAAAGCATTTAAAGCAATAGATGGGAAGGGATTATCAAGAGTAGATTTCTTTATTGAAAATGATACTCAAAATATATTTATAAATGAAATAAATACAATGCCAGGTTTTACAAAAATTAGTATGTATCCAAAATTATTTGAAGCAGTTGGAATAAAATATGCAGAACTTTTAGATAAACTTATAAAAAATGCAATAGATTCTAAAAAATAGGGAGAAAGTTATGAAGAAAAATCAATTTTTAAAAGTTATGGATGATAATAAAGGAAGAGATATAGTTGTAGAAGTTGATAATGAAATATTGCAAAAAATGGAGATGCAAAATTATACATATCAAATTATTGAAGATAAAATTTATTTTAGAAATACTCAAAATTTGAATTTTATTGTTATAAATCTAAATACAATAAGATATATTCAAAACATAAAAAATGTTATGAATATTTATTTAGATGATAATATTGATACAAAAGTAAAAATTTCAGTTATTTGATAATAACTGAAATTTTTTACATTTTAATATCATCTAATACATTTTTTAAAGAAATGTGTATTAATTTATAAATTGAAATACCATATTTTTCTTTTAATTTATTTAAATTATCTAAAGAATTTTGTCTAAGAATTAAAGAATGTTTTGTAAAAAGCTCATTATCTTCTTTAGGATAAATAACGATATTTTCTTTTTCAATAAGTTCATCAATACAAGCATTAACAATTTTACTAGCAGAAGCATCATATACATTATCTGCTAGATATTCTACTTTATCATAAAGAGAACTCTCTATTTCAATAGTTTTTTGAACTAATTCTGATTTTTTCCAAAATCTATCTAATACATTCATATTTACACCTCTATTTAATATGAAATTATTATACCCGGAGAATAAAAAGATTATAACCTTAAAAAGTATTTGATAAAACAATGAAAAACATTGAAACGATAATACAAATTAAAATAGTAAGTGTTACTTGCTATTTTTTTGTGTTTAGAGTAAAATATATAAAGAAAAAACAAAACATAGAAGGTGAAATGGTTGGCAGAAAATATAGCAAAAAATGAAAAGAAAAGTAGAAAAATAGGGGATGTATTTAGTGATTATAAAACAAATAGTAATATAATTGATGCAGAAATTAGTAAAATGAATTTATTAAAAAAAATGAATTCATTAGAAATATCTATGGAAGCAAAAGAATATATAGAAATAAAAGAAATTTGGTATTTTGAGAAGTTTTTAAGAGAAAGATTTCAATTTGGACAAGTGCATATGATAATAAGTTATGCAAATGGAGTATATATAAAGAGTATAGAAACAGAATGGGAAAATCTAATTTGTTATATGGCACATAAATATCCATTAATGAGACCATTATTACTATTAAAAAGTACTCTTGATGTTACAGAAAAAGAAATAAATGTTTACATGAGAATTAAAGGAGCAGAATTCTTAAAAGCAAGAAAACTTGATAGAGAATTAGAAAATGTAATTTATAATTTATTTGGAAGAAAATATACAGTAAACATACAAGAAAAAATAACAGAACAAGAAATAAAGGCAATAAAAGACAAAAAAGAAGAAATAGAACATCAAGCAGTACAAGAAGCAATGAGAGGAATTGCAATAAGGACGCACCAAGAAGAACAATATAATTCACAAAATAAAGAGAATGAGTATAGTAATTCAGAGGAGCTTCCACCAATTCCACAAGGACCATATAATGATGCAGATTATATGTCAGTAGGAGATGAGATGGGATATGTACCAGAAGAATATTCACAAGAATTAGAACAATCAGAAAATATAATTTTTGGAAAACCATCAAAAGCAAAAGAGAAAAAACTAAAAATAAAAGATATAGATGCAAATTCAGGAAGAATAACACTAGAAGGAAGAATAGTAAATAGTGAATGTAGGGAAACTAAATCTGGAAAAGGAATGTTAATATTTGAAATATTTGATGGAACAGGAATAATAACATGTAAATCATTTGCAGAAGATATATCAAAAGGAAATGAGGTATTAGAAAAAATAAAATCAGCAAAAGCAATAAAAACGACGGGAAAAGCTGGATTTGATAGTTTTGCTGGAGATATAACAGTAATGTCTAATATAATTTCAGAAATTACAGACGAAAATTTACCACCATTGCCAGAAGAAGATGAAACATCACCATTAATACTTGGTTCATCACCAATTATAAAAGATCCATTAGTAAAAATAGCAGACTTAAATGCTGAATCAGGTAGTGTATGTATAGATGGTGAAATACAATCAATGGAAGATAAAGAAACAAAAACAGGAAAAGTAATATTAAGTATAGACATATATGATGGTTCAAGTACAATGACATGCAAAGCATTTTTACCAGGAAATAACGCTAAAAAGATAATAAAAAGATTAAAGAGTGTACCTGCAATTAAATTAGCAGGAAAAGCACAAATGGATGCTTTTTCAAATGAATTAACAGTAATGGCTAATACGATAATAGTGTCAGAACCAATGCCTAAAGTTACAAGAATGGATAATTCACAGGTAAAAAGAGTAGAGCTACATATGCATACTAAAATGAGTCAAATGGATGCAATGACATCTGCTACAGATTTAATAAAAAGAGCAATGAAATGGGGAATGAAGTCAATAGCAATAACAGATCATGGAGTTGTACAAGCATTTCCAGAAGCATATCATTTATTAGGTAGAGATAATCAAGACATGAAAGTAATATATGGTGTAGAAGCATATCTAGCACCAGATAAAGAAAACTCAGTAAGTAATGCAAAAGGTCAGCCAATAGATACAACATATTGTGTACTAGATTTAGAAACAACAGGATTTTCAGCAGTTACGGAAAAAATTACAGAAGTAGGAATAATGAAAGTAAAAAATGGAGAAGTAATAGATGAATTTAGTTGTTTTGTAAATCCAGAAAAGCCAATACCACAAAGAGTTGTAGAAGTAACAAATATAACAGATGATATGGTAAAAGATGCAGAAACAATAGATAAAGTATTTCCTAAAATATTAGAATTTTTAGGAGATTCAATAATAGTTGCACATAATGCAAAATTTGATGTTGGCTTTTTAAAGCAAAATGCTAAAGTATTAGGATATGAATTTGATTATACAGTTATAGATACATTAACACTTGCAAAAGATATATTCCCAAATATGAAAAAATATAAATTAGGAAAAATTGCAGATGAATTAGGAATAGTAGTTGAAGTAGCACATAGAGCATTAGATGATGTAGACACAACAGTTAAAGTATTTAATGTAATGATACAAAAGTTAAAAGACAGAGGAGTTACAACAGTTGAAGAAATAGACACAATAGGAAGAGATGAAGAAGCAAAAAAAGAAGAATATAAAAAATTAAATACATATCATGCTATAATTTTAGCTAAAAATTATATTGGATTAAGAAACTTATATAAATTAGTTTCATTATCACATTTACATTATTTTTATAAGAAACCACGTATATTAAAAAGTTTATACAAAAAATATTCAGAAGGATTAATCCTTGGAAGCGCATGTGAAGCAGGAGAATTATATCAAGCAATAGAACTTGGAAAATCAGATGAAGAAATAGAAAATATAGCTAGAGACTATGATTATCTAGAAATCCAGCCAATAGGAAATAATGAATTCTTAGTAAGGGATGGAAAAGTTCCAGATAGAGATTACTTAAAAGATATAAACCGTAAAATTGTAGAATTAGGTGAAAAATTAAATAAGTTAGTTGTAGCTACATGTGATGTACATTTTATGGACCCACAAGATGAAATATATAGACGTATATTAGAAGCAGGACAAGGATATAAAGATGCAGATGAACAAGCACCATTATATTTAAGAACAACTGAAGAAATGCTAAAAGAATTTAGTTATCTTGGAGAAGAAAAAGCATATGAAGTTGTTGTAACAAATACAAATAAGATTTCAGATATGTGTGATAGAATAGACCCAATATCACCTGAAAAATGTCCACCACATATACCAGGGTGTGAAGAAGATATTAAAAATATAG
Organism: uncultured Clostridia bacterium; assembly: GCA_934177555.1. Classification (GTDB taxonomy): domain Bacteria; phylum Bacillota; class Clostridia; order TANB77; family CAG-508; genus CAG-269. Next base: position 7,682 of record CAKPPL010000017.1, on the reverse strand, counting down.
CATATAAAAAAGCACACGAATTATATGGAGATCCATTACCAGAAATTGTTCAAACAAGATTAGATAAAGAGCTAAATTCAATTATAAGTAATGGTTATTCAGTAATGTATATAATAGCCCAAAAATTAGTATGGAAATCAAATGAAGATGGATATATTGTAGGGTCTAGAGGTTCTGTAGGTTCATCTTTGGTAGCATTTATGACAGGTATAACAGAAGTAAATTCGTTACAACCACATTATAGATGCCCAAATTGTAAATATTCGGATTTTACAGATTATGGAATAGGAAATGGTTTTGACTTACCAGATAAAGATTGTCCAAAATGTGGACATAAATTAGCCAAAGATGGAATGGATATACCATTTGAAACTTTCTTAGGATTCAATGGAGATAAAGAGCCAGATATAGATTTAAACTTCTCAGGAGAATACCAAGCAAAAGCACATAAATATACAGAAGTAATATTTGGAAAAGGTACAACATTTAAAGCAGGTACAGTAGGTACAGTAGCAGATAAAACAGCTTTTGGATATGTGAAAAAATATTTTGAAGAAAGAAATATTCCTGTAAATAAAGCTGAAATAGCTCGTTTATCAGTTGGATGTACAGGGATAAAAAGAACAACTGGACAACATCCAGGAGGAATAATAGTAGTTCCAAAAGGAAGAGAAATATATGAATTTACACCAGTACAACATCCAGCAGATGATCCAAATTCAGATATAATAACAACACATTTTGACTATCACTCAATAGATGGGAATTTATTAAAACTTGATATACTAGGACACGATGATCCGACAGTAATTCGTATGTTACAAGATTTAACTGGAATAGCACCAACAGAAATTCCATTAGATGATAAAGAAACAATGTCAATATTTAATTCTACAGAGGCATTGGGAGTAACTCCTGAACAAATTCATTCAGAAGTTGGAACATTTGGAATACCAGAATATGGTACAAAATTTGCAAGAGGCATGCTTGTGGATACACATCCAACAACATTTGATGAACTTATACGTTTATCAGGATTATCACATGGTACAGATGTATGGTTAGGAAATGCTCAAACATTAATAGAACAAGGTATAGTAACATTAAGAGAGGCAATATGTTGTCGTGATGATATTATGGTTTATTTAATGAAGAAAGGTTTACCACCAGATAAAGCATTTAAAATAATGGAAACAGTACGTAAAGGAAAAGCATTAAAAGATCCGGAAAAATGGAATGGATTTAAAGAAATAATGAAAGAATATGATGTTCCGGATTGGTATGTAAAATCATGTGAGAAAATAAAATACATGTTTCCTAAAGCACATGCTGCAGCTTATGTAACAAATGCATTTAGAATAGCATGGTTTAAAGTTCATATTCCATTAGCATATTATGCAGCATATTATTCAATAAGAGCAAAAGCATTTGATGCAGAAGTAATGATAAATGGAAAAGAAAAAGTAAAAAATAAAATGAAAGAAATTGAAATGTTAGGAAATAATGCAACACCAAAAGACAAAGATATGTATGACGATTTGGAAATTGTATTAGAAATGTATGAAAGAGGTTTTAAATTTTTACCAATAGACTTATATAAATCTGATGCGAAAAAATTCAAAATTGAAGGTGAGTATTTAAGACCACCACTAAATAGTATAGCAGGACTTGGAGGAGTAGCAGCAGAGAGTATAGTAAAAGCGAGAGAAAAAGAAAAATTTATGTCTATAGATGATATGAAAATACGTTCAAAAATAGGAGATTCAGTTACTGAATTATTAAAACAATTTGGATGTTTAGAAGGAATGAGTCAAAGTAATCAATTAAGCTTATTTGGATAAGAAAGGATAAAAATGATAAAAGAAATTTTTTCAATAAAAAACTTAATAATATATATAATAATAATAAATTTAGTCGGTTTTTATATGATGTGGTCTGACAAGAGAAGAGCAAAATGGGGAAAATGGAGAATACCTGAACAAACATTGTTCTTAGTAACTGCATTAGGTGGAGGAATAGGAACAATAGCTGGTATGTATACATTTAGACATAAAACAAAAAAATTAAAATTTACAGTAGGATTACCTGCAATATTAATACTAGAAATAATTTTAGCAATATATTTATTATGGATATTTTAATCAAGTTACATAAAAAAAGATAAAAAATACAAATAAATGTAAATAAAAAATTATCAACAATTAATTGTGAATAACATGCAAGAAAAATACAACTATTTTAAGTTATTCACAGAGTTTTCCACACTTTCCACATATTGTGAATAACGTAAAAAATAAAATAAATGTAAACTAAAAAGAATACATAATGTAAAAAACTGAATACGTATTCTAAAAATAAAAAAACTTGCATAATTTTTTATAAAATTATATAATATGGAAGTAAAATATAAAATATAGGTGAAATATATGAATAAAACAAAAAGAAAGATTTTTGAGATATCAATGAAATTGTTTGCAGAAAAAGGATATGAAGCAACAAGTATTGAAGAAATAACAGCAACTGTAGGAGTAGCAAAAGGAACATTATATTATCATTTTTCTAGTAAAGAAGAAATATTTAATTTTTTAGTAGAAGAAGGAATAAAGTTATTACAAAATAGTGTTGATATAAAAACATCTAAATATAGTAATTATATAGATAAAATAAAAGCAATAATATTAATTCAAATAAAAATTGTTGCTAAATATGAAAATATAATAACAATTATATTAAGTCAATTTTGGGGAACAGAAGAAAGAAATAAAATGTGTCAAAACCTTGTATATAAATATATTGGACAAATAGAAGAAATTGTAAAACAAGGAATTGAAAAAGGAGAAATAAAACAAGGAGACTCAAGAGCAATAGCATCAGAAATATATGGATTAATATGTTCAACATTAGTGTTTAAGAAAAGAGAAAACACAGAAATGGATATAATGAAATTATATCATGAGTATGAAAATACATTAGTAAAAGGATTAAGAATGAAATAAGAAAGGAAATGAAAAAATGCAATTCACAGATTTAAAAGACATGTTAAAACAAACAGGAGAAATATATGGAGATAGACCTGCATACAAATTTAAAACAGAGGAAAAAGGAAAATTCAAAACAATTTCACATAAAGAATTCAGAGAAGAAATAGATTGTTTAGGAACAGCATTAATACAAATGGGATTAAAAGATAAAAGAATTGCAATAATATCTGAAAATAGATATGAATGGGAACTTGCATATTTAGCTATTACAGCAGGAACAGGAATTGCAGTTCCACTAGATAAAGCATTACCAGACAATGAATTAGAAAGCTTAATCTTAAGATCAGAAGTTGAAGCAATATTTTATTCTAAAAAATATGATGTAATAATGAATCAATTAAGAGAAAAGAAAAACACAAATTTACAATATTTTATATCAATGGATTTAGAAGATAACGAAAGTGGAATATATTCACAAAATAAATTAATAGAAAAAGGAAGAAAATTAATAGCTGATGGAAATAGACAATATATAGATGCAAAAATAGATAACAAAAAGATGGGAATAATGTTATTTACATCAGGTACAACAGCTATGTCAAAAGCAGTAATGTTAACACATGAAAACATAGTTACAAACTTAATGGATATAGCAACAGCATTTGGACTAAAAGAAACAGATGTATTATTATCATTTTTACCATTACATCATGTATTTGAATGTACAGTAGGCTTTTTATATCCAATTTCAATAGGAGCATGTATATGTTTCTGTGAAGGTGTAAAACATATGGCAGATAATATTAAAGAATTTAAAATAACAGCAATGATATCTGTTCCAGCAGTATTTGACATTATATATAGAAAAGTAATGAAATCAATAGAGAAAAAAGGAAAATTACCAACTGTAAAAAAAGGAATAAAAATATCACAATTTTTATTAAAAATAAAAATAGATGTTAGACAAAAATTATTCCGTGAAATACATGAAAGTTTAGGAGAAGATTTAAAATTAGTAGTTACAGGTGGTGCAGCACTTGATCCAGAAACAGAAAAAGGATTTTCAGAATTGGGTTTTGACTTGGTACAAGGATATGGATTAACAGAAACATCACCAGTAATTGCAGCAGAAACTCCAAAATATAGAAGACTAGGTTCAATCGGGAAAAAATTTGCTAGTGTTGATGTAAAAATAGATAATCCAGATGAAGAAGGAATAGGAGAATTAATGGTAAAAGGACCATCAGTAATGATTGGATATTATGCGAATGAAGAAGCAACAAAACAAGCATTAGAGCCAGATGGATGGTTCCATACAGGAGATTTAGCAAAAATAGATAAAGATGGATATATTTACATATCTGGAAGAAAGAAGAGTGTAATAGTATTAAATAATGGAAAAAATGTATTTCCAGAAGAAATAGAAACATTATTAAATAAAGTAGAAGGAATAAAAGAATCATTTGTTTATGAAAAAACAGAGCCAGATGGTGATGTTAAAGTTTGTGCAAAAATTGTTTATGATAAAGAACTAATAAAAGAATTATATAATATTGAAGGAGAAGAGGCAATAAAAGAATTCTTATGGGAAAAAGTTAAAGAAGTAAACAAATTAATGCCAAAATATAAATATGTTAGAGAAATGATAATATCAGAAGAAGAATTAATAAAGACAACAACATTAAAAATAAAGAGACATGAAGAAATGAAAAAAATCCTAGGGAAATAAGAGAAAAGAGACATTTAGCGAAAAAAATAACTAATTGTCTCTTTTTGTAATATTTTTGTAATATAAATGTAACAGAAATGTAAAATAAAAAAGACTTAAAAACCTTGTAGTTTTACGGAAGATGATGTATAATGAAATAGAAATCGTTTAGACTACATAGGAAAAGGAGGTATTTACAATGTTTAGAAATAAATCTAACATAGTAAATGTGAGAATGGTTATAACAGAAGAAAAAATATTATCAAATATAGATAAAGTTCAAAAAATGATAAATCCAAACAGTAAAAAGCAAATTATTCAATTAGAAGATGATACTTATTTTAAAGATTTAATTGAATCAATAAAAGCTTATTTAATAGAATATCCAAAAAAGAAAAACTTCCCAATAAGTGTATATAAAGCTGCATATGGTCTAGTAGAATATGCTACAAATCAATTTGAAGAAAATACTAAAAAAATTGAAGAATTAATAAAACAAAGAGAAGAAAACATAGCATTAGCAGGAAAATTAAAAGACTTAATATATGCTGTAGAAAATAAATCAGAAGGTTGGAAAGATAGTGTAAAAGAAGCAGAGGGAGAATTTTCAGAAGATGTTATAGAAACATTAAGATTAGTAGGAAAAGATAAAAATGGACAAAGTCAAAATTATCAAGATGCTTTAAAATTATTACACGCAAGAGTTAATAACTTAGAAACAAATCTTCATATAGAAATAGATATGGAAAGAATAGAAGATAGATCAAAAGCATTAAGCTATATTGGAATAGAAGTTGCAGATGCATTAAAAGTTATTCCAAAACCAGTAGAACCAGCTGAAGAAGAAAATATAGTAGAACAAGAAGTACAACCAAAACAAACTATTTCACAAGTTTTACAAGTAGAAGAAAATAAACAAGAGAAAAATCAAATTCAAGAATATCAAGAATCTGTTACATTTGATGAAAAGCCAACAATATGGCAAAAAATTAAAAATAGCAAATTAGGTAGAGCTGTATCATATATCTTTAAAATCAGAATTAGAATTGAATTACCAAATGCTTTACCAGAAGGAAGAAATCAAGATTAATAAAAGAACAGTAAAAAACTGTTCTTTTTATGTTTTTTGAGTTAAAGTTATTTCAAATGTTTTTGTGATATAACCTCTGCTTATTTCAATAGAAATTGTATCACCTGGTAATTTACTATAAATATATTCTTTTAATTCAATCATTGAATTTAATTTATTTCCATCAATAGATGTAATCACATCACCTATCTTTATATCAGTAGAAATTGCAGGACTATTTTCAGAAATATGCATAATATAAATTCCAGAGTTAAGGTTAGAAGCTGATAAATATGGGATAACATCTTTATCATATGCATAAATACCAAGAAAAGCTTCATCAAATTTATTTTCAGTTATAAATTTTTCCATAACAGGTTTTATTACATTAATTGGTACAGCAAAACCAATTCCTTCAGCAGAAGTGATTTTTACAGTATTTACTCCAATAACAGTTCCATTAGGAGTTATTAATGGACCACCACTATTACCTGGATTAATAGATGCATCTGTTTGGATTAAATCAGTCATATATGAAATTTTATTATTTTCTTCTAGTTTAATAGTTCTGTTTGTAGCACTTATAATTCCTGATGTAATAGTACGTCTAAATTCATAACCAATTGGGTTTCCTATTGCATAAACTGTTTCACCTGCTTTTAAATTAGAAGAATCACCTATTGTTGCATAAGAAAGATTTGTGGCATTTATTTTGGTGATAGATAAATCTAACTCAGAATCGCACCAAACAACATTACCTTCATAAGTATATCCGTTTTCTAAAGTAATATAACAGGTCGATTGTTTTTCTCCAGTTACATGACAATTACTTAATATATATCCATTACTAGATATGATTATTCCTGTTCCTAATCCGAGTTCATTTTCAGATGTTGTAGAAAAAATAGAATTTGAATGTGATTTTATTTTTGATATTCCAACAACACTATTAGATACATTTTCAAGCATATCTGAAATTGAAGTGCTTTTCTGAATAGTATTATCAACTGTTTCTATATTTGTTTGAGTTTCTAATTTTTTTATATCATATTGTGGAGTTACCTGTATATTAGTGTAAGTTTGATATATATAGTATGAAAATATTAATAGTGATATTATTAAAATTGTAATTAATAAATTTTTAAAGAATTTTTTAAACATAATCATTTTTCCTCTTATTGATTATGTACAGATTTTGAAATAATAAACAATATCATTAATTATTTAACTTAAAGATTAAAAAAAAGCCTATTACCTATGATTTAAAGTCTTTCAGTAATTTTACATATTCTATTATTCATTAAAAAAATTTTTTTAGATATCTTGACTTTACTAGTATTTATTGATATAAAAGATTATATAATTTCTTTAAGTTAAATAATTAAAGAAAAAACAGGTATTTACAAATATCTTATATTATTGTAAAATGAAATTATAAAAACAAAAGAATAAAAGGAGGAAAAAAGATGGAAAACATTAGAAAAAAACAAAGACAGGAGGGAATAACGCTAATAGCACTAGTAGTAACAATAGTAGTATTACTAATATTAGCAGGAACAAGTATAGCCATGTTAACAGGAGATAATGGAATAATAACAAACGCACAAAAATCACAAATGGAAAATACAAAATCAGAAGTAATAGAAAAGATGAACATGGCATATAATGCAGCATATTCAGAAGCAAGAATAAAAATGGCAACAGATGCAGGATATCAACCATCAGCCCATATAGCAGAATTAGCAGGAATAGTAGCAAAAGAATTAGAAGTAACAGAGGAGACAACAGATGTACCAACAGAAGGAATAAACAATGAATATCATGTATATTATAAAGCTGATGGAACAACAATAACAATGTTATATGGAGATAACAAATTCTCATTAAAAGCAGGAGAAGAAAATCAAAACAATTTATATCCAAA
>CAKPPL010000016.1 GCA_934177555.1 uncultured Clostridia bacterium | reverse complement strand
TAATATAAAAAGTGCAAAAAGAATGGTAGAAAGATTAAGCCCAGAAGTATGGGGAATATTAGAAGAAGTAATACAAGATCATCCAGTAATGTTAAACCGTGCACCAACATTACATAGATTAGGTATTCAAGCATTTGAACCAGTGTTAGTAGAAGGAAGAGCAATAAAACTTCACCCATTAGTATGTGAGGCATTTAATGCTGACTTCGATGGTGATCAAATGGCAGTTCATTTACCTTTAACTCCAGAAGCACAAGCAGAAGCAAGATATTTAATGCTTGCAACAAATAACTTATTAAAACCACAAGATGGTAAACCAGTTGCTGTACCTAGACTAGATATGATTTTAGGAAGCTATTATTTAACAATGACATTAGATGGAGAATTAGGAGAAGGAAAATATTTCAAAGATCCAGATGAAGCTATAATGGCATTCCAAAATAAAGCAGTTGGAATACATGCAAAAATATTTGTAAAAATAACTAAAGAAGTTAATGGAGAATTAAAAACTGGAAAAATTGAGACAAGTGTTGGTAAAATCATATTTAACCAAGGAATACCTCAAGATTTAGGATTTATAGATAGAAATGAAGATCCATTCCAATATGAAATAAACTTCCCAGTTATGAAAAAATCAATGGGTACTATAATTGATAGAGTTATAGAAAAACATGGATTAGTAGAATCAGCTGAAGTTATAGATTATATTAAAGCATTAGGATTTAAGTATTCAACATTAGCAGGAATAACATTCTCTGTAGCAGATGTTGCAGTTCCAGAAGCTAAAAAGACAATATTATCAGATGCAGACAAAAAAGTTGAAAAAATTAGAAATCAATATAGAAGAGGTTTAATAACTGATGATGAAAGATATAAAACAGTTATAGATATTTGGGAAAATGCAACAAATGAAGTAAGTAAAGCAATGGAAGATAATTTTGATGACTTAAACCCAATATATATGATGGTAAAATCAGGAGCCCGTGGTAATATGAACCAATTAAGACAAATTGCAGGTATGCGTGGTCTTATGGCAAGTACAACAGGTAAAGCTGTAGAAATTCCAATTAAATCTTGTTTCCGTGAGGGATTAGATGCACTAGAATATTTCATTTCTTCACATGGTGCTCGTAAAGGACTTTCAGATACAGCGTTAAGAACAGCTGACTCAGGATATTTAACAAGAAGATTAGTTGATGTATCACAAGATATAATTGTAAGAGAACATGATTGTGGAACACATGATGGATTAATGTTAGAAGATATCAAAGATGGAAATCAAGTTGTTGAAAAATTGGAAGAAAGACTTGAAGGAAGATATCCATTAAATGATATTATAAATCCTGAAACACAAGAAATTATTGTTGATACAAATACAATGATAACAAAAGAGCTAGCAAAACAAATAGTGGATGCAGGAATAAAACAAGTATATGTACGTTCTGTAATAGGATGTAGAAGTAAACATGGTGTATGTCAAAAATGTTATGGTATAGGATTAGCTAGAAGAGAACAAGTTTCAATAGGAGAATCTGTAGGTATAATAGCAGCTCAATCAATAGGTGAGCCTGGTACACAGTTAACTATGAGAACAATTCACTCAGGTGGTGTAGCTGGTGTAGCAGATATTACACAAGGTCTTCCAAGAGTTGAAGAATTGTTTGAAGCTAGAAAACCAAAGGGTGTAGCTGTAATTACTGAAATTGATGGTAAAGTTAAAATTTCTGAAACAAAGAAGAAGAAAGAAATTATAGTTACATCAAATGATGACTCAAGAACATATACAATTCCATTTGGTTCAAAACTAAAAGTTAAAGATGGAGATGAAGTAAAAGCTGCACAAGCTTTAATAGAAGGTTCAATTAATCCAGCTGAAATATTAGCAATAAAAGGACCAGAAGGAGTATATGAATACTTAATTTCAGAAGTACAAAAAGTATATAGAAATCAAGGTGTTGATATAAATGATAAACACATTGAAGTAATTGCAAGACAAATGCTTAGAAAAATGAGAGTTGAAGATAGTGGAGAAACAAGTATGTTCCCAGGTTCTTTAGTTGATATGTATGAATTTGAAGAAAATAACGCAAAAGCAATTGAAGAAGGAAAAAGACCAGCAACAGGAAGAAGGGCATTACTTGGAATTACAAAAGCATCACTTGCAACAGAAAGTTTCTTATCTGCAGCATCATTCCAAGAGACAACAAGAGTATTAACAGAAGCAGCTATAAAAGGAAAAGAAGATGATTTAATAGGATTAAAAGAAAATGTTATTATAGGTAAACTTATTCCAGCAGGTACAGGTATGAAAAGATATCAAGATGTTGAAATTGAAGTAGAAGATGATAATAAAACTGAAGAAGCAATATAAAGATAAAAAGGAAAAATAAGAAAATTTATTTTTCCTTTTTTCTATTTACAAAAATATTATAAAAATATATAATAAATTCGTAAATAGATAGGAGGAGAAAAATATGGTAAAATTAAAAGAAAAAGGTGTAACCTTAGTAGCTCTTTCAGTTACAATAATAGTATTATTAATATTAGCAGGAACAAGTATAGCAATACTTACAGGAGATGATGGAAATATAAAACAAGCACAAGAAGGAAAAAGATTAACAGAAATTTCAGAAGAAAGACAAGCAATAGATTTAGCAATAGTAGATGCAATAAAAAGTGATAATAATGCAGAATTGACGAAAGAATCAGAAGAAAATTTAAAAAAAGCATTGAATAAACAAATTGGAGAAGGAACATATGAAATAAAATATAATGAAACAAATAATACCTTTGAAATAACATTTAAAGAAAGTCAAAGAACTTATATTGTAGATGAGGATGGAAATTTACAAGAATAATACTTGTAATACTTGTTTTTTTGAGTCAAAAGTTATATAATATTCACATTAAAAGTTAAAAGGAGGTTCTTATGCAAGTAAGTAAAGAAGAAATATTGCACATAGCAAATTTAGCTCAATTAACATTAGAAGAAGATGAAATTGAAAAATATTTATTAAATTTACAAGATATATTAGATTTTGCTAATATTGTTAATAATGCACCTGTAGAAGGCTTAGATGTAACAATAGGAGCAAATGAAGCCAAAAATGTATTTAGAAAAGATGAGATTAAAGTATTTAAAGATGTTGATAGTTTATTAGAAAATGCACCAACACAAGATCAACATATGTTCAAAATACCAAAAGTAATAAATTAATATACATCAAAGTTAGGAGGAAAAAGAATGGATATTACAGAATTAACGGTACATGAATTACAAGAAAAAATAAAAAACAAAGAATTAAAAGTTACTGAGATTGTACAAGCATATGTAGACAGAATGAATGAAAAAGAAAAAGATGTACAAGCATTTATAACAGAATTAAAAGATGAAGGACTTAAACAAGCACAAGAAATACAAGAAGAAATAGATAATGGTAAAGATTTAGGAGATTTAGCTGGAATTCCAATAGGAATAAAAGATATAATATGTACTAAAGGAGTAAGGACAACTTGTGCATCAAAAATGTTAGAAAATTTTATTGCACCATATGATGCTACAGTAATGGAAAAAATTAATGCAGAAAATATGATAGATTTAGGAAAATTAAATATGGATGAGTTTGCAATGGGAGGTTCAACAGAGTATTCATATTTTAAAAAGACTAGAAATCCATGGGATTTATCAAGAGTACCAGGAGGATCATCAGGAGGATCTGCAGCAGCTGTTGCAGCTAATATGGTTCCATGGGCTTTAGGAACAGATACAGGAGGAAGTATAAGACAACCAGCTGCACTTTGTGGTGTTGTTGGATTAAAACCAACATATGGAACAGTATCAAGATATGGTGTTGTAGCATTTGCTTCATCACTTGATCAAGTTGGGGTATTTACTAAAGATGTACAAGATAGTGCTATACTATTAAATGTAATAGCAGGTCATGATGAAAAAGATACAACATCTGTAGATACAGGAAACAAAGATTATACAAAAGCTTTACAAAAAGATATAAAAGGATTAAAGATAGGAATACCAAGAGAATTTTATGGTGAAGGAATTAATCCAGAAGTAAAGGCATCTTTAGAAGAAGCAATACAAAAATATAGAGATATGGGTGCAGAAGTTGAAGAATTTTCTTTAGATATAGCTAATTATTCATTAGCAACATATTATATTATTGCTTGTGCAGAGGCAAGTTCAAATTTAGGAAGATATGATGGTATAAGATATACTTATAGAGCTAAAGACTGTAAAAATTTAAAAGAAATCTATAAAAAGTCTAGAAGTGAAGCATTTGGTGCAGAAGTAAAAAGAAGAATTATATTAGGAACATATGTATTATCATCAGGATATTATGATGCTTATTATAAAAAAGCACAACAAGTACGTACTTTAGTTATGAATGAATTTAATAAGGCATTTGAAAAATATGATGTTATAGTAACACCGACATCACCAACAGTTGCATTCAAAATAGGTGGTAAATCTTCAAATCCAATGGAAATGTATTTGGCTGATATATGTACAGTATCAGTTAATATAGCTGGTTTACCTGGTATATCAATTCCATGTGGAATTGATAGTGAAGGACTTCCAATAGGAATGCAAATTATAGGAAATAAATTTGAAGAAGAAAAAATAATAAAAGCAGCGTATGCTTTTGAACAAGAACTAAAATTTAGAGAAAAATATAAACCTACTTTCAAGGGAGGTGCTGAATAATGGCAAAAGAAGATTATGAAATAGTCATGGGATTAGAAGTGCATGCAGAATTATCAACTAAGACAAAAATATTTTGTAGTTGTCCAACTGAATTTGGAGCAGCACCAAATACACATGTATGTCCAATTTGTATGGCAATGCCAGGAACATTACCAGTATTAAATGAGAAAGTTGTTGAATATGCTGTAAAGGCAGGATTAGCAACTAATTGTGAAATATCAAGAAATAGTAAAAATGATAGAAAAAATTATTTTTATCCAGATTTACCTAAAGCATATCAAATATCACAATATGATCAACCATTATGTGAACATGGGTATATTGAAATTGAAACAAGTAAAGGAAAGAAAAAAATAAGATTAACACGTATTCATATTGAAGAAGATGCAGGAAAATTAAATCATGATGAACTTGGAGGAGGAAGCTTAGTTGATTTAAATAGAGCAGGAGTACCTTTAATAGAAATAGTATCAGAACCAGATTTACGTACACCTGAAGAAGTTGATTGTTATTTAAAAAAATTAAAATCAATATTGGAATATATTGAAGTATCTGACTGCAAAATGCAAGAGGGATCTTTAAGAGCAGATGTAAATGTGTCTGTAAGAAAAAAAGGTGATTCAAAACTTGGAACACGTACAGAAATGAAAAATATGAATTCATTTAGAAGTATTGCAAGAGCATTAGATTATGAAATTGATAGACAAATTGATGTAATAGAAAATGGAGGAATAATAGAACAAGAAACATTAAGATGGGATGAAGTATCAGGAAAAACATTTTCTATGAGAGATAAAGAAGATGCTCAAGACTATAGATATTTTCCAGATCCAGATTTAGTTGCAATAAAATTATCAGAGGAATATATAGAAAATATAAAAAGTACTTTACCAGAATTACCAGAAAGCAGAAAGAAGAGATATTTAGAAGAATATAAATTATCAGAAAAAGATGCTGAAATAATTACATCTTCAAAATATTTATCAGATTTATTTGAAAAGGCTTCTGAAGTTTGTGGGAATTATAAGGCAGTTAATAATTGGATTATTTCTGATATTTCAAGAATATTAAATGAAATTGAGATGGAACCAATAGCTATACCTTTTGATGGAAATCAACTAGGAAAATTGGTAATATTAATTGATAAAGGTGTAATTAGTTCTAGTATAGGTAAAAAAGTGTTGGCAGAACTTTTTGAAAATCCAAGAGACCCTGAAAATATAGTAAAAGAAAAAGGTTGGATTCAAATTTCTGACGAAAATGCTATAAAAGAAGTAGTATTAAAAATACTTGAAGCAAATCCACAATCAATTTCTGATTACAAATCAGGAAAAGAAAAAGCATTAGGATTTTTAGTAGGTCAAGCAATGAAAGAAACTAAGGGAAAAGCAAACCCACAATTATTAAATAAAATGTTTATAGAAGAAATGAAAAAATAGATTTAAAGGTATAATTAAAAATTTTAATTATACCTTTTTATGTAGTCAACTACAATTCCACAAATTATAAATTCTACAATAAATGAAAAACTCAATTTCATCAAACTTATACCTAAATAATAAGAAAATATATTTCCAATAAATATGTAATATAATAAAATCATAGAAGCAAATAATCCTATTGAGAATGAAAAAGATATTCCTAATTTAATCAATTTAAAAATATTTTTGTCAATATTCTTTAAACTAAAAAATATTTTTTGCATAATATCACCTCATATAATTTAGATATTTATAAAATAATCATAACATTTATGTAAATAAAAATCAAAGGAAATATATGGTATAATTACTTGACAATATATGAAAATCTTTATATAATATAAATGCTTTTTTTAATAATAATTATTTCTAAAATTATTTTGATGTACTTTTTATAGTACAATTTATTATTTCAAAAAATTTTTTCTAAATATTAAATTTATTCTAAAAATCCAAGGTAATTAATTTGAAAGGAGGTGTATATTTATTGAATAATAAAGATACTAATCAGATATTACAATCTTTGAATATTTTTCAAGTGCAGATGTTAAAGGCAATGAATGATATAAGGGATGAAGTAAAATCAAATAAAGAAGAACTAATAAACATGATGAAACAAGACAAGGAAGAACTAATAAACATGATGAAACAAGACAAGGAAGAACTAATAAACATGATGAAACAAGACAAAGAAGAACTAATAGGCATGATGAAACAAGACAAAGAAGAACTAATAGGAATGATGAAACAAGATAAAAAAGAATTAATAGGAATAATTAAACAAAACAAAGAAGAAAGTGATAGAAGATGGGAACAATATGAAAAAAATAGAAAACAGGATAAACAAGATATAATTAATATATTAATTAGTTATGAAGAAAGTATATCAAGACAATTAGGAGACCCAAAAGCTAATAGAGTTTTAAAAAAAGTTTAGTAAAATAAAAAAGTACATCATAAATAAAAAAGGTAATATTTCAAATTTATTAATATATTGCCTTTTTTTCATGTACAAAAATATAAAAATATGTTAGAATATCAAATAAAAAAGAAGGGAAATAAAGATGGCAAAAGCAAAAACTGTATTTGTGTGTAGTGAATGTGGAAATGAATCACCAAAATGGTTAGGAAAGTGTCCAGCATGTAATAGTTGGAATACATTTTATGAACAAAAAATTGAAAAATATACAGATACGAACAAAATTGAAAAAAGAATAAATAATACTCCAAAACCATTAAATAGTTTTGTTGGACAAGAAACAAATAGAACATCAACTGGATATGGAGAATTAGACAGAGTATTAGGAGGAGGACTAGTAAAAGGTTCACTAATACTACTAGGAGGAGAACCTGGAATTGGAAAATCAACTTTAATTTTACAATTATGCGAAAAAGTACAAGGAGATGGAAAAGTATTATATGTATCAGGAGAAGAATCTGCAGAACAGATAAAATTAAGAGCTGACAGACTTAATGTAAAAAATGATGATTTAATGTTTCTTGGAGAAACTGATATAGATATAGTTAAGGAAGCAATATCTGAAATGCAGCCTAAATTAGTCATAATAGATTCAATTCAAACAATGTATTCAGAAGAAATAACGGCAGCTGCTGGTAGTGTAAGTCAAGTAAGAGAAATAACATCTCAAATTATGAGAATATGTAAAGCACAACAAATAACAACAATAATAATAGGACATGTTACAAAAGAAGGAAATATTGCTGGTCCAAGAGTGCTAGAACATATGGTAGATACTGTATTATATTTAGAAGGAGAAAGATTTAATACATATAGAATATTAAGAGCAGTAAAAAATAGATTTGGCTCAACAAACGAAATTGGAATGTTTGAAATGAGACAAGAAGGAATGTGTGAAGTTACGAATCCATCTGATGTATTAATAACTGAAAGAGAAGATAATCCATCTGGTTCATCAATAATAGCGAGTATAGAGGGAACAAGACCAATATTAGTAGAAGTGCAAGCATTAACATCACAAAGTGTTTTTGGAATTCCAAAAAGGACTGCAAATGGTTTTGATTATAATAGATTATCAGTATTGATAGCAGTAATTGAAAAAAGAGCAAATTTAATGATAGGAAATCATGATGTATACTTGAATATAGCTGGAGGAATGAAACTTACTGAACCAGCAGCAGATTTAGGAATAATAGTAACAGTTGCATCTGCATATAAAAATATAGCAATTCCAAAAGATGTTGTAATTATAGGTGAAGTTGGTCTTACAGGAGAAGTAAGAAGAGTTAATCTAATAGAAAAAAGGTTAAAAGAAGCAGAAAAATTAGGATTTAAAAAATGTATAATACCAGAAAATAACAAAAAAAGCTTGAAAGATGAGTATAAATTAGATATAATAGGAGTGCAAAATATAATGGAAGCATTAAAAAAGTTATCAATTAAATAGAATTCTAAGGGGGAATAGCAAAATGAAATCAGCTAAGGAAGACCCAATAGCAGAAATATTAAAAAAAATAGCACCAGGTACAGCTATAAGAGATGGACTAGATAATATTTTAAGAGCTAAAACAGGAGCACTTCTATTAATAACAGATAAACAAGATGTAATAGACGAAATTGTTGATGGAGGTTTTCTTATAAATGAAGAATATACTTCATCAAAATTATATGAATTAGCAAAAATGGATGGTGCAATAGTATTAAGTGGAGATTTGAAAAAAATAATATTTGCAAATGCACAATTAATACCATCATATCAGATTCCAACAGTAGAAACAGGAACAAGACATAGAACAGCAGAAAGAACAGCAAAACAAACAGGAGAATTAGTAATAAGTATTTCTCAAAGAAGAAATATAATTACAGTATTTAAAGATAATTATAGATATATCTTAGAAGATACAGATATAGTTTTAAATAAAGCAAACCAAGCAATACAAACATTAGAAAAATATAGAAAAGTATATGACAGCAAGTTAAGTATATTAAATGAATACGAATTTAATGATATTGTAACATTAGATAATGTATTAACAGTAATACAAAGAGCAGAAATGGTAATGAGAATTGTAGACGAAATTCAGAAAAAAATATATGAATTAGGAGCAGATGGAAGACTTGTAAATATGCAATTAGAAGAACTAATAGGTGGTCTTGAGAAAGAAGAAATGCAATTAATAAAAGATTATCAAGTTCGAGAAGTAGAGGCTGAAGAAATCTTAGAAGATTTATCAAAACTAAAAACAGAGGAATTAATGCAAATGCAAGCAATTAGTAAAATTTTAGGATATGAGAGTTTTGAAAATTTTGAGGAACTAGCAGTATATCCAAAAGGATATAGAATTTTAAATAAAGTTCCAAGAATGCCTAATAGTATTGTTGAAAATCTAGTAAAATCATTTAAATCATTTCAACATATATTAATAGCAGATATAAATGATTTAGATAAAGTAGACGGAATTGGTGAAGTAAGGGCAAGGACAATAAAACAATCGTTAAAAAAGATGCAAGAACAATTTGCATTTGAAAATATATTAGATTAATAGAAAGGAAACAAAAAGATGAAAAAAGTATCAAACATAATAACAATTATAGCATTAGTTATTATAATAGTATTAATAGGAATGGTTACATATGGATATTATAAAAAAGCAACAATGGAAGTAAAAAATCCAATAGTAACAATGGAAGTAAAAGATTATGGGACAATAAAATTAGAACTTTATCCAGATATGGCACCTGAAACAGTATCAAATTTTATCGCATTAGCTAATAATGGATTTTATGATGGATTAAAATTTCATAGAGTAGTAGAAGGTTTTATGATACATGGAGGAGACTCTAATGGTAATGGAACAGGTTCTCCAAAATTAAGTAATTTAGGACTTGATGTAAGTGGAGATGATGATAAAGATTATTGTATAACTGGAGAATTTATAGCAAATGGATATGACAACAAAATAAAGCACAAAGAAGGAGTTATATCAATGGCTAGAGCAGATTATACTCAAAGTTATTCATCATCATTAACAAAAGAAAGTTACAATTCAGCAGGATCACAATTTTTTATAATGACAGAAGATAATTCATCATTAGATGGATTATATGCAGCATTTGGAAAAGTTATAGAAGGAATGGATATTGTACACGAAATTGAAAAAGTAGAAGTAAAAACTGCAGATAGTAGTTCATCAGATTCAAGTTCAGAATCTAAAAATACAGAAAAAAGTACACCAGTAAATGATGTAATTATATCAAAAGTTACAGTTGAAACATATGGTATAGATTATGGAAAACCAAAAACATTAGATACATGGAATTATTATGATTGGATTTATAAAACATATGGAATTGATTTAAAATCATATCAACAATAAAAATAAAAAAATCGCTTGAATGAGCGATTTTTTTATGCTAAAGCAGCGTTTAATTTTTTTGATAATCTAGATTTTTTTCTAGATGCTGTATTTTTTACAATAACACCTTTTGTGCAAGCTTGATCTATTTTCTTTGTAGCTTGTGCTAATAAAACTTTAGCTTCTTCTGTGTTACCATTAGAAATAGCTTCTTCAAATTTTTTAACAGCTGATTTATATCCAGTTTTAATCATATTATTTCTTAATGTTTTTTTCTCAATAATTTTAACTCTCTTTTTTGCTGATTTAATATTTGGCATATAAGTGCACCTCCTCTTAGTAAAATAAACTATAACGCATACAATTATATCATACAAGTTGAATTTTGGCAAGAGTTTTTCAAAAAATATAATTAATCATATAGTGATTTTGCTGCATAAAATGTATAAATTAGTAGAAATATACCAAAATAAGAAGAAAAGTAGAGAGTTAGCCTTGACAAACAATCTAAAAAATTATATAATGTTAGCCGAAACTAACAAAAAGGAGAAAGAGATGTTAAGTAATTCTTTAGAAGAATATTTAAAAACAATATACATATTAAAAAATAATAATGAAAAGATACAAGTAACTAAAATTGCTAATAAAATGCAGTTATCCAAACCAAGTGTAAACAGAGCATTGAAATCATTAAAATCAGAAGAATTGATAGAATATGAAGCATATGGAGAAATTAATTTAACATTAAAAGGAGAAGAATTAGCTAAAAAGATATTAGAAGCATATGATATTGTTTATGTATTTTTAACAGAAATCTTAGAAATTCCAAAAGAAGATGCACAAGAAGAAGCAATAAAGGTAAAATCTGTATTAAATGATAAAACGCTAAATTCACTAACAAAATATGTACATAAAATACTAGGAATTTATGAATTAAATTGTGATTATGATATAAATAAAGAAAAATGCAGAAACTGTAATAGAAAAGTATTAAAAACAAAACAAGGAGGAAAATAAAATTGAGTAATTTACTAAAAATTGATAATTTATTTGTTAATGCAGGGGAAAAAGAAATATTAAAAGGATTAAACCTAAATATAAATGCAGGAGAAATACATGTAATAATGGGACCAAATGGAGCAGGAAAATCAACTTTAGCAAATGTAATATTAAATAATCCAGAATATACAAAAATAAGTGGAACAGTAGAATTTGAGGGTGAAAATATAAATCAAGAAACAACAGATAAAATAGCAAAAAAAGGAATATTTATGTCATTTCAATCACCAGAAGAAATACCAGGAATATCTGTAATGAACTTTTTGAAATATGCTAAAAATAAAATAACAGAACAACCAGTAAAAGTATTTCAATTTAAAGAACAAGTTCAAAAATATATGGAAGAATTAAATATGAATCCTAAATTAATAGATAGAAATTTAAATGTAGGATTTTCAGGTGGAGAGAAAAAGAAAAATGAAATTTTACAAATGTTAGTCTTAGAGCCAAAACTTTCAATATTAGATGAAACAGACTCAGGACTAGATGTAGATGCTATAAAAACTGTATCAAAGGGAATAAGCATGTACAAAAATGACAAAAATGCAGTATTAATAATTACACATAATACAAAAATATTAGAAAATTTAAAAGTGGATTATGTTCATATATTAGTAGATGGTAAAATTGTAAAAACAGGTGGACAAGAATTAGCAAGAGAAATAGAAGAAAAAGGTTATTCACAATACAAAAACTAATAAGAAAGGAACTGTAATGAAGACTCAAATAAAAGATATAAATAGAAATATATATGATATTAAAGACAAAGATGAATATGAATTTAAGATGCAAAAAGGCTTAAATGAAGAGATTGTAAGAGAAATATCTAAAAAGAAAAATGAACCAGATTGGATGTTACAAATAAGATTAAAAGCATTAGAGACATATAATAAATTAGAATTACCAACATGGGGACCTGATTTATCTGAATTAAAAATGGATGAAATAGCAACATATGTAAAGCCAAAAACAAAATTAAATTCAAGTTGGGAAGAAGTTCCAGAAGATATAAAAAATACATTTGATAGATTAGGAATACAGGAAGCAGAAAAAAAATCATTAGCAGGAGTAGGAGCTCAATACGATTCAGAAGTTGTATATCACAGTATGAAAGAAGAGTTAAAAAAACAAGGTGTAATTTATACAGATATGGAAACAGCTGTAAGAGAATATCCAGAAATAGTGAAAGAATATTTTATGAAATGTGTACCAATAAATGATCATAAATTTGTTGCATTACATGCAGCAGTATGGTCAGGAGGATCATTTGTATATATACCAAAAGGAATAAAGCTAGATTTCCCATTACAATCATATTTTAGATTAAATTCTCCAGAATCAGGCCAATTTGAACATACTTTAATAATTGTAGAAGAAGGAGCAAGCTTACATTTTATAGAGGGATGTTCAGCACCAAAATATAATAAAGTTAATCTACATGCAGGATGTGTTGAATTATATGTAAAAGATAATGCATATTTAAGATATTCTACAATAGAAAATTGGTCAAAAAATATGATGAATTTGAATACAAAAAAGGCAATAGTAGGAAAAAATGCACAAATAGATTGGGTAACAGGTTCATTTGGCTCAAAAATATCAATGTTATATCCAATGAGTATACTAAATGGAGAAGGAGCAAAAACAGAATATACAGGAATAACATTTGCAGGAAAAGGTCAAAATTTAGATACTGGATTTAAAGTAATTCATAATGCTCCAAATACATCTTCAGTAGTAAATTCAAAATCAATATCAAAAGATGGAGGATCTTGTACTTATAGAGCATTAGTTAGAATAGGAGAAAGTGCTAGAAAATCAAAATGTAGTGTAAGTTGTGAATCTTTAATGTTAGATGATATCTCAAAATCAGATACTATACCAGTAAATGATATAAGAACAGATGAAGTTGAATTTTCTCATGAAGCTACAATAGGAAAAATAAGTGATAAAGAAATATTTTATTTAATGAGTAGAGGATTATCAGAAGAAGATGCAAAAGCAATGATTGTTAGAGGATTTGCATATCCAATATCAAAAGAATTACCAATAGAATATGCAGTTGAAATGAATAATTTAATTAATTTAGAATTACAAGGAGCGATAGGATAATATGTTAAAATTAAATGAAACACCTGTAAGAACATCAAGAAATTTTCAAATAAATAATATAAAGTTAGAAGATATAGAAATACCTGAAAATGTACAAAATTTTCAAAATGTAAAAATAAATTCTAAAAATAGTAAAATAACAGAAGAAACATCAAATTTAAAACTTGAATTCGGAACAGGAAACATATTAGAAAAAAATATAATAGAAAATGCTAATAATAAAATAAAAATAGATGCTGATAATAAATCAGAAATTCAAATAAATTATAAATTTGATGACAATAATCTAAATTTAATAAATAATATAGAGATAATGGCACAAGGACAAACTAAAATTCTTATAAAATATGAGAGTGATACCAATAAAAAATGTTTCCACAATGGTGCTATAAGACTTAATGCAAAACCTAACTCTAAAGTTGATATATGTATAATAAATATGATGAATAATAGTTCAAATAATTTTGAATCTATAGAAAATAAAATAGAAGAAAAAAGTGAAGTAAAGTATACTGTAATTGATATAGGAGCTCAAAATAGTGTATCAAATTATTATTCAAATATAATAGGAAAAGAAGCTAAAAATGACTTAAAAACTATTTATTTGGGAATACAAGAACAAAAAAAAGACATAAATTATATTGCTCACTTAAAAGGAGAAAAGTCAGAAATTGATATAGATGTTCAAGGAGCATTAAATGATAAAGCTAAGAAAAATTTTAAAGGAACTATAGACTTTAAAAAAGGATGTAAAAAAGCAAAAGGAAATGAAAATGAATATTGTATGCTATTATCTGATGATGCTAGATCAATAGCATTACCAATGTTATTATGTACAGAAGATGATGTAGAAGGAAATCATTCAACAGCATCAGGAAAAGCAGAAAAAGAAGCTTTATTTTATATTATGAGTAGAGGGATAAGCTATAAAGAAGCAATAAAATTAATAGTAAGAGCAAATTTTAATAAGATAATAGAAAGAATAAATGATGATAAATTACAAGAAATAATATTACAAGAAATAGATAGGAGATTAGACTAATATGGATATCAAAAAAGATTTTCCGATTTTTGAAAATAGAAATATAACATATTTAGATAGTGGAGCTACAACACAAAAACCTATTCAAGTTATAAAAGCAATAGATGAATTTTATGAGAAAAATAATGCAAATCCACATAGAGGAGCATATACATTAAGTGTTGATGCAACAGAAGAATATGAGAATACAAGAAATAAAATTTCTAAATTTATAAATTCAAGATTTCCAGAAGAAATTATATTTACTAAAAATGCAAGTGAAGCATTAAATTTAATTGCATATTCATATGGATTAGAAAACTTAAAAAAAGAAGATGAAGTTGTTATTTCAATAATGGAACATCATTCTAATTTAGTTCCATGGCAATTTGTAACTAAAAAGACTGATAGTATACTTAAATATATGTATATAAACGAAGAATATGAATTATCAATGGAAGAAGTAAAAAACAAAATAACGGAAAAAACAAAAATTGTAGGAATTACACATGTATCAAATGTACTTGGAACAATAAATAATGTAAAAGAAATAATAAAATATGCACATAAACAAGGAGCTATAGTAATATTAGATGCATCTCAAAGTATACCTCATATGAAAATAGATGTACAAGAATTAGATGCAGATTTTGTGGTTTTTTCAGGTCATAAAATGTTAGCGCCATTAGGAATAGGAGTATTATATGGAAAAAGAGAAATATTAAATAGAATGAGGCCATTTTTAATGGGTGGAGATATGATAGAATATGTGTATGAACAAGAAACAACATTTGCACCATTACCAAATAAATTTGAAGCAGGAACACAAAATGTTGAAGGAGTAGTTGGGTTAGGAGCTGCTATTGATTATATTCAAAAAATAGGATATGATGAAATTCAAAAAAGAGAAAATGAAATATTAGAATATGCAAGAAATGAATTATCAAAATTAGAATTTCTAAAATTATATTTTACACCAAATAAAGAAAATCATTCAAGTGTAATTTCATTTAATATAAATGGAGTACATCCACATGATGTTGCAAGTATATTAGATTCATATAATATATGTGTGCGTTCAGGAAATCATTGTGCACAACCATTAATGAGATTTTTAGGAATAGATTCTACTTGTAGAGCAAGTTTTTATATTTATAACACAAAAGAAGATGTGGATAAATTAGTACAAGCTTTAAAAAAAGCATATGAAATGTTTGAAAAATATATTATAAAATAGGAGAAAAAGCATGGATGAATTAAATGATTTATATAATGATTTAATAATGGAACATAGTATGAACTCATATAACAAGAAAAAACTAGAAAAATGTGATTTATGTGAAAAAGGACATAATCCTAATTGTGGAGATGAAATAGAAATAGAAGTTAAATTAGATGGAGATATAATTAAAGATATGTCATTTACTGGACATGGATGTGCAATATCACAAGCATCAACATCTATAATGATAGATACTTTACGAGGAAAAAATATAAAACAAGCAAAAGAGATTATAAAGACATTTATAGAAATGATAAAAAGAGAAACTAAAGATGAAGAGGAATTAAAAAAATTAGAAGATGCAATAGCATTTAAAAATGTATCAAATATGCCAGCAAGAGTAAAGTGTGCATTATTAGCATGGCATACAATGGAGGATTTATTAGATAAAAATGGAAAATAAAAAAATTTTATTAGGAATGAGTGGAGGGGTTGATAGTAGTGTATCAGCCTTATTATTACAAGAACAAGGATATGAAGTAATTGGGACAACTTTAGAACTATTTGCAGGAAGCAGTTGTTGCAATACAGATACATATATGGATGCTAAAAGAGTATGTAATTCAATAGGAATACCACATTTTATATATAATTGTAAAGACATATTTAAAAAATATGTTATAAATGATTTTATAGATTGTTATTCAAATTGTAAAACACCAAATCCGTGTATAGAATGTAACAAATATATGAAATTTGGGTTTATGTGGGAAAAGGCCAAAGAACTTGGGTGTAATTACATAGCAACAGGACATTATGCAAAAACAGAATATAGTGAAAAATATGAAAGATGGGTTTTAAAAAAATCAAAAGCAGGAAGAAAAGATCAAAGCTATGTATTATGGAATATTCCAAAAGAATTACTAGAACATGTAGTATTCCCATTGGCAGAATTTGAAAGTAAAGAAGATATAAGAAAAATAGCAAGAGAACATGAATTAAAAGTAGCTAATAAACCAGATAGTGAAGATATATGTTTTGTTCCAGATGGTGATTATAAAAAGTTTTTGGAAAATAATTCAGAACTAAAACCCAAACAAGGAAATATTGTAAATCTAGATGAAAAAATATTAGGAAAACATAATGGATTATATAAGTATACAATAGGTCAGAGAAAAGGATTAGGAATTTCAAACAGTGTACCATTATTTGTTATTGGATTTAATAAGAAAAGAAATGAACTTATTGTTGGTGAAGAAAAAGATATATATCAAAAAGAAATGATTGTTGAAGATATTAACTTATTATTATTTGATAAAATAACAGACAAAATAAAAGTAATGGTTAAAACACGTTATTCAAGCAAAGAAGAAAAAGCTACAATAGAAATGTGTGAAAATAATTGTATAAAAGTAATATTTGATAAACCAGTAGCAAGAATTACACCTGGTCAATCAGCAGTATTTTATATTGATGATATTGTAGTTGGTGGAGGAAAAATAAAATAGAAATAATTGGTATCAAATATTTTGAAAAAAATACTTGATTTTCTAAAAATTTATTGATATTATAAAAATGATAAAGAAAAAAGTAATAAAAGGAGACAAGATGTTGGAAAAGATAAAAAAAGTCATATATATAATAGCAATAATAATAATGATACCAATTTTATTTATATCAAGTGTAATACTAATAAATTCATATATAAAGCCAGATGAAGTTCCAAGCTTTTTTGGATGGAAACCTTTTATCGTTTTATCAGGTTCAATGGAAACACAAATATATGCAGGAGATATAGCAGTAATAAAAACAGTTGACAAGAACCAGATAAAAGAAAATGACATAATAGCATTTAAAAAAGATGAAACAGTAATAACACATAGAATAGTAAAAATTGAAGAAAAAGACGGAAACAAAATCTTTTATACAAAAGGTGATAATAATAATGATATAGACCAAGATACAGTCTCATTAGATGAGATTGAAGGCATTTACCAATTTAAGATTTCAGGACTTGGAAATGTAGCAATGTATTTGCAAACACCTACAGGAATAGTTTCTTGTTTATCAATACCAATAGCTATTATGATTGTCATGCAAATAGTGACATACATAAATGAAAACAAAAAGACAAAGGAGGTGAAAAACAAATGACAAAAAAGAGCACAAATCTTTCAAAAATCGTAGTATTACTATTAATACTTACAATGTTAGCATTAATTGCTTTATCAGGTACATATGCTAAATATACAACATCAATGTCTGGAACAGGTACAGCAACTATTGCAAAATGGGACATAGATTTCAAAAATGGTGAAAATGCATTATCAGAAAACTTTACAATAGATTTAGCAAAAACAATGACATCAGCTGATAATGCAAATGCATTCATCCAACCAGGATCAGCAGGAAGTTTTACAATTACTGTTACAAATAACAGTGATGTAGCTGCAACTATTTCAGCAGAAGTAACAGATCAATCTGCTACTATATTTAAAAATGGACAATTCACATTAACAACTGTAGGAAATTCAGCAGAAGAAATCGCAGCTAAAAGTTCTAAAGAGGTTACAATAAACTGGAAATGGAATTATGAAGCAGATAGTGAAGTAGAAACTGTAGATAAAGCTGATACAAAAATAGGTGAAGAATCAACAAAAGCAGCACAAACAGTATGTGCTATAAAATTAACTGCAACACAAGTTCAACCTAAATAAAATATGAGAGTACAATAACTCTCATGAAAGAAGTTTTTTATAGTATGCACATACTATAAGAC
>CAKPPL010000015.1 GCA_934177555.1 uncultured Clostridia bacterium | reverse complement strand
GTATAGAGGGACGTAATCCAGTAGAAGACTTTAATACTATAAATATGGAATTAAAAAAATATAGTGAAAAACTAAGTACAAGAAAACAAATAATAGTAGCAAACAAAATAGATATAATGCAAGATGATACAGGCTATAAAGAACTAGAAGAACTAGCTCAAAAAGAAGGATTAGAAATTTATAAAATATCTGGTGCAACAGGACAAGGAGTAAAAGAATTACTTGACAGAGTATCAGAAGTATTAAAAACATTACCAAAAGAAGAGATAACAGAAATTGAAGACAGAGTGGTATACACATTAGAAGAAGATAAAGATACTTTTACAGTTAGAAAAGAAGGAAATATATATATTATTGAAGGAAAAGCAATTAATAGACTAATGGGAAGAATAAATATAGATGATAATGAGTCAATGTATTATTTCCAAAAAAGTTTAAAAAACTTAGGAATAGAAGATGAGTTAAAAAGACAGGGAATACAAGAAGGAGACACTGTAAAAGTTCTTAACTGGACATTTGAATGGTTTGAATAGGAAGAAGGTTTATAATAACTATGGAAGAAAGAATAAGAGTAGCAGGAATTTTAAAAATTGGAGAAGGATATGCATTTATGCATAGAACAGAAGTAAAAAATCATCAATATGGAGATTATTATACATTTCCAGGTGGAGGATTAGAAGAAAATGAAACTCTTGAAGAAGGAACAAAAAGAGAAATTAAAGAAGAGTTTGGGATAGAAGTAGAAGTAATTAAAAAATTATATCAAATAGAAAATGGAGAGCAAAACAAAAAAGAATATTTCTTTTTATGTAAATATCTTAAAGGGGAATTTGGGACAGGAACAGGTCCTGAATTTTCTGGAGATATTAAATATTTAGATAGAGGAAAATATATACCAGAAATAATAAAAATAGAAGATATAAAAAATATTGTATTACTTCCAATAGAAATTAGAGATAAGTTTATTCAAGATTTAGAATTAGGAAAAATAAATTAGAAAGGGAATTTAATGCAAGAAATAATAGAAATATTAAAAGAAACTATAATAGATAGCATAAAACTTTTACCATTTTTGTTTATAACATATCTTATTATGGAATATATTGAACACAAAACAAGTAATAAAGTAAGAGATTTTATAGAAAAATCAGGTAAATTTGGACCAGTTATTGGAGGAATAGTAGGAATATTTCCACAATGTGGTTTTTCTGTATCAGCTACTAATCTATATGCAGCAAGAGTAATAACATTAGGAACATTGATATCTGTTTATTTAACAACATCAGATGAAATGCTCCCAATACTGTTAACTAAAAATATTAATATATCAGTAATATTAACAATACTTGGAATAAAATTAGTTATTGGTATATTAGCAGGTGTTTTAATTGATTTTGTTTTTAACAAAATTGGAAAAAAAGAAGATAAAAATGAACATATAGAAGAATTGTGTGAACATGAACATTGTCACTGTGAAGAAAGTATTGTTAAATCAGCATTAAAACACTCACTAAATATACTAATATATATTTTTATTATAACATTAATTATTAATGGAATAATTAGTATCATTGGAGAAGAAACAATAGCTAATTTTATAAGTCAAAATACTATATTAGGCCCAATAGTAGCAGGAATAATAGGATTAATACCAAATTGTGCTTCATCAGTAATCTTAACAGAATTATTTATAGAAAATGTTATAAACATGCCTGTTTTAATATCAGGTGTAGCTGTAAATGCAGGTGTTGGAATACTAGTGCTATTTAAAACAAATAAAAATTTAAAAGAAAATATAAAAATAGTAAGTTTATTATATATAATAGGAGTACTTTCAGGGATAATATTAGAATTTATAATATGAAATTATTAAAAAAGCTTGTAATTTTACTATTTTTATAGGATAATATATATGTAGTAATTTATGAAAACGAAAGGAAGAAATAATGAAATTAATAGATAAATTTTTAAAAAAATTAAATGCTAGTAGAAATACATTTGCAACATATATACTAACATTAATATCAGTTTATATATTAGTAGATAGAGTTGTAGAAATGTTATTCTTAATATTTACAGGAGTATCTGTATCATATTGGGGGCCACTTAAATATACACTTGCATTAGCATGCCCAATATTTGCATTTTTGTTTTCAGGTTCATCAGAATTTGTAACAACTAAAAATTCAAAAGTTACATTATTTTTTACATATGTAGTAAGTTTATATATAATTGCAATATCAATGTTTACACAATGGTTAAATGCAGGAACATGGTTATTTCTAATTTCATTACCAGGATATACAGAACTAGTAACAAATTTCTCAGAATTAATTAGACCAGCATTAACAGCACTAGCTATATATTTACCACTAACAACATTTTATGGTTTAATAAAATGGATCAAATTAGGAGTAATGGATAGTAAAGACCAAACAAGATCTATATGGGATTATGGTGGAATTAGTTTAGCAGATAAAACAATAGGTCATGGACCATTTACATGTGATATGCTTATTGCAAAAGATTTTGAAACAGGAAAAAAATTAACTTTTTATGAAGAAAAAAGATATCAATCTTTACTAGTATGTGGAGCATCAGGAACAGGAAAAACATCATTAGTATTAGAACCAATGATGGCTAAGGATATAGAGAAAAAAGCATTTTACATAGCAAATGCAAAAGAAATGGGATATACAGCATTAAAAACAGGAATAGCAGTATTAAATAAACCATATAATAATGACTATTTAAACGAAAATTTTAATTTGAATATGATAACACCAGTTCAAGGAAAAGAAGCAGTTTATAGAGCATATATGAATAAAATGATATTAAATGTATCAGGAAATGAATACACATACAGGGATTTAGGAATGACATTGATGTCACCAGATAATGAATCAATTTCTAAAATGAAAGATGTATGTAAAAATTTCCACATAAAATACAACGTAATAGATCCATTAGATAGTACATCAATAGGATTAAATCCATTTGTATATGATGATGTATCAAAAATAGCAATTACAATATCTTCAGTATTAAAAGGAATGTATGTAAATTCACATCCAGAAATAGAAGAAGCATATAGAGAAGATTTTATAATACAAGCTATTGAAAATATTACAATAATGTTAAAAGAAATGTATCCAAAAATGAATAATGGAAATTTACCAAATTTGGATGATTTACTAAAAATGCTTACAAACTTTGATTTAGTAGAAAAAATGTGTGAGATAATGAGACAAGATGAAGAACTTGCAGAAAAATACAGTGTTCAAATTACATATTTTAAAAAGAACTTTTATGCAAATAGTATAGGTAGAAATGAAACAGAAAAATATATACATTTAGCAACATCACAATTAGATAATTTGTTAAGATTACCAGGTGTAAAAGCAATACTTTGTAACAGAAATTATAATATAGATTTTGATAAAATGTTAAAAAATGGAGAAATGACATTTTTATGTACAAGAAGAGGAGATTTAGGAAAAACAAGTCATAAGGCATTTGGACTATTTTTCTTATTATCAATGCAAAATGCAGTTTTAAGAAGACCAGGAAATGAAAAAAGTAGAGTACCATATTTTGTATATATTGATGAATTTGCAGATTTTATATGTAGAGATACAGAAGCGATGTTCACATTATATCGTAAATATAGAGTAGGAACAACAATAACAACACAAAACCTTTCACAATTAGAAGGTGATTCACCAAAAATGAAATTTAAAGATACAATACTAACAAACTGTGGAAATAAAATTTTCACAGGAGGAGGAACACCAGAAGATATTGAATGGTGGTCAAAAGAATTTATTAAGAGAAGAACATGGACATATTCAAATTCTATGGATATGAACAAATTACAATATGACTCTAAATATGGTAGTGTAAAATATGATTGGGAAAATAATTTTGCAGTTATGAAATTAGCAACATTAGGAACTAAAAATATTGCTATAAAATTAAAAAATGATAAAGGGCAATATGATGTTGGAGAAGGAATAATGAATTTCTTGAGTTCAAAATATAAAGAAGAGCAACCAATTAAAAAATATAATTTTGCTAAATTTACACCAGGAGTTGCAACAGAAGAAGAAACAGATTCTTCAAAAAATAAATTTGATCCAAAGCATATAGATTTTGTTGATGATAAAAACGAAGTTGATCCAATACAAATGAATACAACTGATTCAAATTTTATATTTGACAATGAAGATGCTATTGTAGTAAACTTTAAAAAGAATAAAAATGATTAAAAGTTTACAAGACAATAAAAAAATGTTATAATAATTCTTAGTAAATTGAATAGTCGCTGGTAGATTTCGAAAGGAACTACGAGAGGAAAGTCCGGGCTCCATAGAGCAAAGATGCTAGATAACGTCTAGTGAGGGTGACCTTAAGGAAAGTGCAACAGAAAATAACCGCCATTAATGGTAAGGGTGAAAAGGCGAGGTAAGAGCTCACCACCAATATGGTGACATATTGGGTCAGTGTAAACCCCATCTGGAGCAACACCTAAGTAGAAAAAAGCCTGCTCGGTAATTTCTAAATTGTGTGGCTTGAGATATATAGCAATATATGTCCTAGATAAATGACTATTTTAAAAGACAGAACCCGGCTTACAGGTTTACTAAAAATAATGATAAAATAAAAAGTGGTTATTGAACCACTTTTTTCATATCATCTGGTAAATCACAAAAAAGTTCTACTTTTTTATTGGTGATAGGATGAATAAAATTCATTTTATAACTGTGTAAAGCTTGCCTATTAATTAAGTCTGACTCAATTCCATATAAAGTATCACCTAACAAAGGGTGACCTATTGCAGACATATGTAAGCGAATTTGATGTGTACGTCCAGTTTCTAATGTACATTTTATTAAAGAAAAATTATCAAAAGCTTTTATTACTTTATAATGGGTAATAGCAGATTGACCATTTTCAGAAATGCATCTTTCTATAATACTATTTTCCTTTCTGTCAATTTTTAGATTTATTGTTCCACAATCTTCATCAAAAATTCCATCAACAATAGCTAAATATTCTTTTTTGAAAATATTTTTATTCATTTGTTGAATTAAACATTCTTGTACATACTCATTTTTAGCAAAAATAACTAGACCAGAAGTATTTAAGTCCAATCTATTAATAGGTCTTATTTTTCGTTTTAACCCAATACTTTCTAAATAATATTTTACACCATTTGCCAGACTATCAGAATAATGAAGAATTGATGGATGAATAGCTATGCCAGCAGGCTTGTTAATTGCTAAAATGGCATCATCTTCATATATAATATTTAAGTCCATTTTTTGAGAAATAATATTTTCACTTTCTTCAACAAAATCTAAATCTACAACAATTATATCATTTTCTTTTACTATTGAACGTGTATCAATACTATTAGAATTTAAAAAAATTTGATTAGAATTAATCAATTTATGTAATAGTCTTGAAGATATTTTAAATTCATTTTTTAAAACTTGATTTACAGTCTCATATTTATTTTTTTCTACAATATATGTTAAAATCATAAAAACTCCTTTAAAAAGTTGACATTTCGACAAAAAAATTATACAATTTTAATACGGAATAGTCAAGAAGAAGGGAAGAACAATGAAATTTTTTAAACATATCAAATTAGTATCAACACATAAATGGATTGTATTTAAGTTATGTTGTAAAATTGGATTACCATGGAGAGGATTTATGCATGACTGGTCAAAATTTTCACCAACAGAATTTTGGGAAAGTGTAAAATATTTTGATGGACATAAAAGTCCAATAACAGTATGTAAAGCACAAAATGGATATTCAAAAGCATGGTTACATCATAAAGGAAGAAATAAACATCATCCAGAATATTGGACAGATTGGTCATTACCAGAAAAAAATATTATTATGCCATATCAATATGCAGCAGAAATGGTATGTGATAAATTAGCAGCAGGAATAGTATATAATGGAAAAAATTGGACACCACAAACACAATTAAATTATTATATGAAAGAAAGAGAAAAAACAACGATTCATCCACAATTAGACAAATATTTATTAGAAGTTCTTACACAAATAAGTGAAAATGGAATAGATGAAACTTTAACAAAAGAAAATATTAAAAAAATATATGATAAATATTGTGTTAGAATGGAGAAATATGATGAGAATAAGATTTAAACCATGGGCAAGACCAGAATTAGAAGCCAGTCGATTTTATAGAAACAATCCAGAAGAACTAAAAAATAATTGGAAAGCAGAATTTAAAAATTCAGAAAATCCAATTCATTTAGAATTAGGATGTGGAAAAGGACAATTTATATCAGAATTAGCCACACAAAATCTGGATATTAACTATATTGCTATAGACTTAGTTGATGCAATGCTTGGACTAGCAAAAAGAAATGTAGAAGAAAAATATAATGAAAAAAATATAGAAATAAACAATATTATTTTAACAAGATTTGATATAGAAAGAATACCACTAATTTTAGGTGAAAAAGACAATATAAAAAGAATATATATTAATTTTTGTAATCCTTGGCCAAAAGGAAAACATAGAAAGAAAAGACTAACACATACAAGACAATTAGAAAAATATAAGACATTTTTGGCAGATAATGGAGAAATTTATTTTAAAACAGATGATGAGCCATTATTTAATTCAAGTTTAACATATTTTGCAGAATCAGGATTTGAGATTTTAGCGAAAACATATGATTTGCATAAAGAACCTATCTGGGAAAATAATATTGAAACAGAACATGAAAAAATGTTTTCTGAACAAGGTATAAAAATTAAAGCATTAATAGCAAAAAAACTCCAATAATTATGTATTGGAGTTTTGATTATTTAAAGATAATCTTGCATTTTTAAAAAATGTAATTAATGTTTGTGATAAGATTTCTTTGCTTTGAGAATCTAAATTTTTATAAGCATTTACTATTAATTTTAAACTTTCGATTTTATTAGAATTCATATCTGCTAAAGTCTCAGCTTTAGTTGCACTTATAATTTCAAAAAAAGCATCTATAAATTTTTCCCTTTGCTCAGGAGAAACTTCTTTTAGCCAATTTGTTACAGTTGTATCAATAAAATTACTAGAATTTGTAAGAGTATCTCTTACGAATTTATCTCCAAGTACTTGCCATGTATATAAATCATGTTGCATAATACCAGTTTGAGTACTTTTTAATATTACCATATTTTCTTGATGATCAAGAAATCTACCAATAATTGATGTTTGAGGCATATATGTAGTTATTTTATTTAAAATATTTTTATATCCAGGACTATTTATTATGCTATCATGAAAACCAGGGCCGTCATTATTATAAATATTTATAATTCGGTCTTGAATATTACTACTGCAAAAAGCAGCAGAATATACAGCTAAATTTCCTCCTTTAGAATGTCCACCTATGCGAATAGGGTTACTATACTTATTAGCGATTTTTTCTAAATAATTTTTAGCTTCTATTTGTGCAGGAACAACAGGGTTAAAACTCATATTAAAATCTTCTTTCCAACCAACAATCGTGTCATCAGTTCCTCTATATGATATATAAATAGTATTATCAGGCAATATTAATGTAATTGCAGAAAATTGTTTTTCTTGCAATAAATCTAAATTATTTATATAATTTGAAAGCTTAATTTTCCCAAATCTTTTACTTTTGGCAATCTTAGGAAAGAAATCAATATCTTCTTTTTGAAGGATTCTACCAACAGTACCTTGAGAAAGATATTTTTTGTATGCATCTTCTAATGATATTTCAGAATTATCTACAATTCCATCAAAAGGAAAGTAAGCTAATCTAGCTAGGATTAAATTATCTACTTCATTAAATTCTACTTTTTTTATACTAATATCTCTCCAATCCATATAATCAAATATATTTGCCATAAAATCATTCCTTTCACAATTTTTTATTATTATTTCATTTTTTCAAAACAAGGTCAAGTTTTTTTATGAATTTTGTAACAATTTAATAATTATAGCATATTATTAAAAAGAGGTGATAAATGTGGCATATTCAGAAAGAGAACTATTAGCAAGACTTATACAATGTGAAGCTGGAGGAGAAGGAGACAATGGAATGAAAGCAGTTGCAACAGTTACTATGAATAGAGTAAATTCAACAGAAGGAGAATATTCAAGAATATCTCAAGGAGGCAATATTAGAAATATAGTATTTCAGCAAGGACAATTTGATTGTGCTAGAGATAGTATAAATGGAAGATATAATAGTCAAAATATTTATAATATGAATCCTACAGATATTCATTATCAAATTGCAGATTGGGCTTTAGCTGGAAATAGAATAAATGAGGTTGGAAAATGCTTATGGTATTTGAATCCTTTTAGACCAACATGTAATACAACATTTCCTAGTAATGGAAGTGGAACATTTCATACAAGAATAGCAAATCATTGTTTTTATAGACCAACTTCTAAATAT
The DNA here is from genome assembly GCA_934177555.1 of uncultured Clostridia bacterium. Lineage (GTDB taxonomy): Bacteria > Bacillota > Clostridia > TANB77 > CAG-508 > CAG-269. The sequence goes on along the minus strand of CAKPPL010000015.1, from coordinate 11,098 downwards.
GCACAAACCTAGAAAGGAAGGTATATATGGAAAATAGAGAAGAAAATGTTGAGAAAAAAGAAAATAGAGGAGAAAATAGAAATATTAATATAAATCAAAATTCTCCTGAAATTTTAACAAATCCAATTTATACACCAGCATTTTTAAGAGAACAAATAGGAAAATTAATGAGAGTAGAATTTTTAATAGGTACAAATAATATAACTGATAGAATAGGAATTCTTGAAGATGTAGGAGCAAGTTACATATTGTTACGTTCATTTGAAAATGATAGTTTAATTTATTGTGATATATATTCAATAAAATTCATTACTATATCAACTACAGGGTTTTATGGAACAATGAATAATCAAATGATGAATAATAGATATTATTCACAACAAATGGGATTTTAATAAAAAATATTAACATAGAATGTTTTCTGTATAGAACAGGAAACATTTCTTTTGTTTATTCTTTTTTATAGACTTTTTTATTTTTTTATGATATATTAAAATAAATTAAAATTAGGAAAGGAATGAAAAAATTGAATTTTATAGAAGAAATAAAAAAAAGAGCAAAAAATGATATAAAAACAATAATATTACCAGAAGCAACAGACAAAAGAGTTTTAGAAGCAGCTGAAATAGTAAAGAATGAACAATATGCAAAAGTAATATTAATTGGAAATCAAGAAGAAATATCAAAAATAGCACAAGAAAATAAAATTAATATAAATGGAATAGAAGTAATAGATCCAAATAAATCTGAAAAAAGCCAATATTTTGCTAAAGAATTATTTGAATTAAGAAAAGCAAAAGGAATGACAGAAGAAAAAGCAAAAGAATTAGTATTAGATCCAGTTTATTTTGGAATGATGATGCTAAAATTAGGAGAAGCAGATGGATTAGTATCTGGGGCAATACATTCAACATCAGATACTTTAAGACCAGCATTACAAATATTAAAAACAGCACCAGGAACAAAACTTGTTTCAGCATTTTTTGTTATGGTAGTTCCAGATTGTGAATATGGAGAAAAAGGAACATCTATATTTGCAGACAGTGGATTAAATGAACAACCAGATGCAGAAGCATTATCAGAAATAGCAATTTCTTCAAGTGAAAGTTTTAAACAATTAGTAAATGCTGAACCAAAAGTTGCAATGTTATCATATTCAACATATGGTAGTGCTCATTCACAAGCTACAGAAAAAATGATAGAAGCAACTAAAATAACAAAAGAAAAAAAACCAGATTTATTAGTAGATGGAGAATTGCAATTAGATGCTGCAATAATACCAGAAGTTGCTCAATTTAAAGCAAAAGAAAGTCCATTAAAAGGAAAAGCAAATGTTTTAATATTTCCAGATTTAAGTGCAGGAAATATAGGATATAAATTAGTACAAAGATTAGCTAAAGCTGAGGCATATGGACCATTATGCCAAGGAATTGCAAAACCAGTTAATGATTTATCAAGAGGATGTAGTAGCAAAGATATAGCAGGTGTAGTTGCAATAACAGCAGTTCAAGCACAAGATAAATAAAAAATTATTTATAAAATATTTAATATTGGAGGTATCTATGAAAATTTTAGTATTAAACTCAGGAAGCTCGTCATTAAAATATCAAGTAATTGATACAAAAACGGGAGAAATGTTAGTAAAAGGATATTATGAAAGAATTGGCCAACCAAATGCTTTTTTAACACATAAAGTAAATGGAGAAAAACATAAATTTGAACATCCAGCAAAAAATCATGAAAAAGCAATACAATTTGTAATTCAAAGATTAACAAGTGAACATTATGGAGTTTTTAAAGATTTAAATGAACTAGATGCTATTGGACATAGAATTGTACATGGAGGAGAAAATTTTAAAGATGCAGCAAGGATAACAGAAGAAGTAAAAAAAGAAATACAAGATAATAAGGAATTAGCGCCATTACATAATCCAGCAGCAATACTAGGAATAGAAGCATGTGAAAAAGTAATACCAAATAAACCAATGGTAGCAGTATTTGATACAGCATTTCACCAAACAATAAGCAAGGAAAAATATATTTATCCAATACCATATGAATATTATGAAAAATATAGCATAAGAAAATACGGATTTCATGGTACTTCACACGAGTATGTAGCTAATAGAGTTGCAGAAATAATGAATAAAGATATTAAAGAATTAAAAATAGTTAATTGTCATTTAGGACAAGGAGCAAGTATATGTGCAATAAAAGATGGAAAATCTGTTGAAACAAGTATGGGATTAACACCATTAGGAGGAATTCCTATGGGAACAAGATCAGGAGATTTAGATCCATCAGTTATAACTTACATTATGAAAAAGGAAAATCTAAATGCTGATGAAATAGAAGAAATATTAAATAAAGAATCAGGAGTATTTGGCGTTTCAAATGTATCAATAGACTTTAGAGATATAGAGGCAGAAGCATTAGCAGGTGGAAAACATGCAAAATTAGCATTAGATGTTTATCATAATTCTATAGCAGGATTTATTGCAAAATGTGCTGTAGCAATGGGAGGTATAGATGTATTAACATTTACAGCAGGAGTAGGAGAAAAATCACCATATTCTAGAAGCGAAATTTGTCAAAGACTAGAATATTTAGGAGTAGACATAGAAGGGGCTTTAAATAATGTTAGAGGAGAAGAAAAAGAGATAACTTCTTCAGAATCAAAAGTCAGAGTATTTATAATCCCTACAAATGAAGAGCTAATGATAGCAAAAGAAACAGAAAAGATTTTAAGTAAATAGAAAGGAATTTTAAAATGAAAATATTAGTATTAAACTGTGGTAGTTCATCACTTAAATATCAATTAATAAATATGGAAAATGAAGAAGTTTTAGCTTCTGGAAAATATGAAAGAATAGGAGAAGAAGAGGCTTTTATAACACATAAAGTAAATGGAAAGAAATATGAAATAAAAAAACCAGCATATAATCATAAAGAAGCAATAGAATTTACACTTGCACAATTTACAAATCCAGAATACAAAGTTATAGATAGTTTAGATGAAATAGAAGCTATAGGTCATAGAGTTGTACATGGAGGAGAAATTTTCAAAGATTCTGCAGTAATAGATGAAAATGTCATGAAACAAATTAGTGAATGTGGAGTATTTGCACCATTACATAATCCAGCAGCAGTCTTAGGAATGCAAGCATGTATAAATGTAATGCCTGGAAAACCAATGGTAGCAGTATTTGATACTGCATTCCATCAAACAATGCCAAAAGATAGATATATTTATCCAATACCATATGAATATTACAAAAAATATGGTATAAGAAAATATGGAGCACATGGAACTTCACATATGTATGTTTCAAGAAGATTAGCTGAAATAGTAAAAAAAGATGTTAAAGATTTAAAAATAGTTACTTGTCATATAGGTCAAGGTTCAAGTATATGTGCAATAAAAGATGGAAAATCATTAGATACAAGTATGGGATTAACACCATTAGGAGGAATTCCAATGGTTACACGTTCAGGGGATTTAGATCCATCTGTTGTAACATTTATAATGAAAAAAGAAGGATTAACACCAGATGAAACAGAAGATATTTTAAATAAAAAATCAGGACTTCAAGCTATCTCTGGTTTAGCACCAGATTTCAGAGAAATAGAATTAGCTTCTTATGGAGAAAGTGAAATGGCTGGAATAGCTATAGAAAAATTCAAATATGAAATAGCTTCATATATAGCTAAATATGCTATTGCAATGAACGGAGTAGATTATATAGTATTTACAGGTGGAATTGGAGAAAATCAAATAAATATAAGAAAAGGTATATGTGAAAAATTAGAATTCATGGGAGTTAAAATTGATGTAGAAGCAAACAATATGAGAGGAGAAGAAAAAGAGATTTCTACACCTGATTCAAAAATAAAAGTTTTTGTGGTTCCAACAAATGAAGAACTTATGATTGCTAAGGAAACACAAAGATTAGTAACAAAATAGGAGGAAAAGGAAATGGAATATAGAAAATTTAATAATACAATTATTGCAAGAATAGATAAAGGAGAAGAAATATTAGAAAAAATAAAAGAAATTTCAATCAAAGAAAATATTAAATTAGCAAATATAAATGCATTAGGTGCAATAAATGAATTTACAGTAGGAGTATTTAAAACAAAAGAAAAAAAATATTACTCAAATTCATTTGAAGGAGATTTTGAAATAGTTTCTTTAACAGGAACAGTAAATACAATGAATGGAGAATTTTATACTCATATTCATATGAGTGCAGGAGATGCAGAAGGAAAAGTATTTGGAGGACATTTAAATAAAGCAATAGTAAGTGCAACATGTGAAATGGTAATAAACATAATAGATGGAAAAGTTGATAGAAAACTTGATGAAAATATAGGATTAAATTTATTTGAATTTTAATATATAGAGAGGTAGAAAATGAAGAAAACAAAAGAAATACAAGAAAAAAAGTTAAATGCAAGATTATATCCAATTTATAAAATGATATCATGGGATTTATTATTTTATTATTCAATAATATATCTGTTTTTAGCACAAGTAAAAGAGTTTTCTGCCTCTCAAATTTTATTGGGAGAAGCATTTTTTACTGTCTCGTGCCTTATTTTACAAATACCAATAGGGCTTTTTGTAGATAAATTTGGAAAAAAGAACAGCCTTGTTTTAGCAAATTTATGTATGTGTATATTTTCAGCACTTTTAATTTTTACTCAAAGTTATACACAATTATTAATTTCATTTTTTGTTGATGCAATAGGATATGTGATTAAAAGTGTTTGTGAAACAAACATATTGTATGACTCTCTGCCAATAGGAAAAAAGAGAGGAACACTATATTCTACTATAGATGGATTAGGAGCATCTAGATATTACATTATAGATGCAATAACATCATTAATAGCAGGATTTGCATATGTAATTAATCCATATATTCCTATATTTTTGTGCTTAATGGGAAATATTATATCAACTATTTTAGCTACAAGGTTTAATCATACAAACACAGGAGAAAAAGAAGTACATATTGGAGTAAAAAAATATTTTAAAGAATTAAAAGAAGCTGGGAAATTTGCAAAAAAATCTACAAGAATGATGTGTTTATTAATATTTTTTGGGCTAATATCTGGATTAATATATAATATGACAACATTTAGAAGTGGGGTATTAGAACAAATAGATTTACCAGAACAATACTTTGGAATAATATTTGCAATTTCTCAATTTGCAGCAGCACTTTGTTCAAAAACTCAAGTAGCATTAAATAAAAGGTTAAAAAATAAAACTTTGGCATATTTAGGAATACCATTTACAGTATCATGTATAATTATAGGAGTTCTTGCTAATAAAAATACAAAATTTATAAAAGTATTTTTAATAATAGCATTATTTGTTATGCAAGGAGCTATAAAAGGAGCTTATAATGTTTTGATTTATAGATATCTGAATAATTTTACAAATAAGAAAATTAGAATAAAATTAGCAACAGTAAGAAATATGGTTTATAATTTTTTTACAATTTGTATAAGTCTTTTTGGAGCATTACTACTTCAATTTACAAGTTCATCTGAAACGATTTTGATGATTGGATGTGTATCAACAATAATAATCATATTATTATTAGATTTTATGAGGGGAAAAGTTGGGCTAAAGCCTGAAAAATACTCAAAAGAAGACTTAAAATATAGTACTTTAGTAACAAAAAAGCAATAAATAATAGGTTGACCTTTTTCCTAAAATATGGTATTATATAATCATAAAAATAAAGGAGGTACAGTCCATTGGAGACGACAGATATCATCGAAAACCGATGCAAGCAACTGGTTGTTAATTTTACTATTTTTATTTTTGTTTTAGCATATATGTTATTTAACGAAAAAATAATAGTAAATGCACAAGAAGTGGGAGAAGGTGATTTTCAGCTTTTGTGTATTCTTACATATGCAGAGGCAGCTGGAGAACCAGAAGATGGTCAAGTATCTGTTGCAGCAACAGTGCTTAACCGGGTAGAAGATTCATCATTTCCAGAAAATATAAGTAATGTTATATTTCAAGATGGTGCTTTTGCCTGTACTCATAATGGAAACATATATTTAGGCAATAAAGCCTTAACATATGGAGACGTTCCAGAAGAAACTGTACAGGCAGTACAAAGAGCTCTAGATGGAGAAGATCCAACAGTAGAGCTTTTAGCAAATGAAGCATCACAATTTGGATATGATGTAGATTATTATTCTACTGGAGGAGCTCTATACTTTTATAATCCAGCACATTGCTCAGGAAGAGCTTTAGCCCAACGTGAGAATATACAAGTGCAAAGTTCAATAGGAAACCACATTTTTTATAAAGTGTGGGACAATTAATCTGTACGAAAGAGTCATGAATTCATGGCTCTTTTTTTACATACTAGAGTTATTGCATTTAAATAAATATAATGATAAAATAGAGAAAAAAGGAGAAAAATATGAATCCAAAACAAGAATACAAAAAAATAGTAAATAGTTTTAAATATGCAATAGAAGGAATAATATCTTCATTTAAAACAGAAAGAAATATGAAAATACATATAAGTGCAATGATTATAGTAATTATATGTGGTATTTTACTAAAATTAGATAAAATTGAATGGTGTATAATAATAATTGCAATAGTAACTGTTATTTCTGCAGAATTATTTAATACAGCAATAGAAACAGTTGTAGATATGATAAGTCCAGAAAAGAATGAAAAAGCAAAATTAGCAAAAGATATCGCTGCAGGTGGAGTATTAGTTATAGCAATAGGTTCAGCGATAATAGGATTAATAATATTTAAAAGTCATTTTTTTGTCACATTTTAGTGATAAAATGAAAATAAAGGTGATAGTATGTTAAAAATAATAAAAAAATTAATAATATTAATAATACTTATACTAATATTTTCAGGTGCAATAGTTATATACAAAGGATACAAAGTATATCAAACAGCACTTGAAGAAATTAGTGTAAAAGATAAAATAGAAGAAATAAAAAAAGAAGAAAATTATACAAAATTAGATGATTTACCACAATTTTATTTAGATGCAGTAATTGCTGTTGAGGATAGAAGATTCTATGAGCATGGAGCGATAGATCCAATAGCTTTAGCAAGAGCAATTTATGTAAATATAAAATCAATGGAATTAAGAGAAGGTGGAAGTACAATAACACAGCAATTAGCAAAAAATATATATTTTACTCAAGAAAAATCAGCACTTAGAAAAATTGCAGAAATGTTTATGTCTAGTGAAATTGAAAAAAATTGTGACAAAAATACAATTTTAGAATTATACTTAAATACAAGTTATTTTGGAGATGGATATTATTGTGTAAAAGATGCAACTGAAGGATATTATGGAAAAGAACCATTAGAAATGAACAGAAATGAAGCAAGTATGTTAGCAGGAATTCCGAATGCTCCATCAGCATATTGTCCTACTAAACATTTAGATTTAGCTAAAAAAAGACAAGAACATGTACTTGATAAAATGGTAAAATACAAATTTATTACAGAACAAGATAAAACAGAAATATTACAAGAAGAAAATGCAGTAGAAAAATAAAGAAGGTATGTGCCTTCTTTTAAATTTCTGTTATTTTCATATTAAATTTGTCTTCAAAAACTTTCTTTTTAGTAATATATTCTTTTGTTTTTACACCTTTTACATCTATAATATCATAAGTATTATCTGTATTAAAAACAATGAAATCTGCTTTATATTTTAATCCTGGTGCTAACATGAAAGTTGGTTGTAAACAGAAACCATTAATTTCTTTACCCTGTAAGCGCAATTTTAATTCACAATAATAATCTGCTTCTTTTTGACTATCAAATGTATGACCATCAATAGACGTTTTATTTGCTCTATATTTACTTTTTTTGATTTTGCCATTAGCAAAATTTTTATAATCATCAACACTCCAATGTTCCATTTTAAATCTCCCTTAAGATATTATATATTAAATTTAAAAAAAGTCAAACAAAAATAAAAATAAATATGTTATAATAGGTGTGAAAGGAAAATAGTATGAAAAAAATATTGTTAATAGAAGATAATGAAACAATAATAATGGGATTAAAATATTCTTTAGAACAAGAAAAATTTGAAGTAGAAACAGCATCAAATATCATAACTGCTAAAACTAAGATAAACAAAAAAGATTATGATTTGTTTTTGTTAGATATTTTTTTACCAGATGGAGAAGGATATGAATTATGTAAATATATAAAAGAAAAAGGAGAGTATCCTGTAATATTTTTAACTGCAAGAGATGAAGAAAAAGATATAGTATTAGGTCTAGATATGGGAGCAGATGATTATATTATAAAACCATTTAGAACAAGAGAATTAATTTCAAGAATAAATAGTGTTCTTAGACGATATGGAAAAAAAGAATCTGAAGAAAACAAAATAAGTTGTGGCGAAATTGAAATAGATACAATATCTGGAACAGTCTATAAATCAGGTAAAGAAATAATTTTAACAAGTTTAGAATACAAAATATTATTAATGCTTATTTCAAATAAAGGAGCATTAGTAAAAAGAGAACAATTATTAGACAAAATATGGGATATAGCTGGTAATTTCGTAAATGATAACACACTTACAGTTTATATAAAAAGAATAAGAGAAAAAATAGATGATAAAGATGGAAATATTATTCAAACTATTAGAGGAATAGGATATAAGGTGGTAGACAAAAAATGAAACCTATAAAGAAAAATGTTAATATATATATTTTAATAATAGCAATAGTAATTATTATATTAAACACAATATTAATATTAAAAAATAATGCTATATATCAAAACAAAATAAATGCAACAATGGGAAATATAATTGAAAAAATAAAAGATTATTATCCAGATGTTAAAGAAGAAGAAATAATAGCAATTTTAAACAAAAAATATATATCAACAGGAGAAGGAAAACAAATATTAGAAAAATATGGCATTAATGAAAAAGAAATAGCAATAGAAAGTTTAAAAAAACAAAAAAACAATATGATACTAATATCTGATATTAGTATAGGATTAGTTAGTATATGTATTTGTATTATTATATATAAATATGAAAAAAATAAAAGAAAAGAAATAGAAAAAATTATAGAATATATTGAAAATCTTAATAAGAAAAATTATAATTTGAAGATTCAAGAAAATGAAGAAGAATGGTCAAGCAAGCTTACAAATGAACTATATAAGATAACTATTATGCTAAGAGAACAAACGGATTTATCAATTAAAGAAAAACATATATTACAAACATCATTAGAAGATATATCACATCAAATAAAAACACCTTTAACATCAATATCAATAATGTTAGACAATATTAGAGAAAATCAGAATATGGATGAAGGAATAAGAAACCAATTTCTACATGAAATAAATAGACAGATAGAATGGATTAAATGGCTTGTAATATCATTACTCAAATTGTCTAAATTGGATTCTGATACAGTAGTGTTTACTAAAAATGAAATAAATGTAAAAGAATTAATTGAACAAGTAGTAAAAAATTTAGCTATACCATTAGATATAAAACAACAAAACATAATAATTCAAGGAAAAGAAGCAAAGTTTATTGGAGATTATAACTGGCAATTAGAAGCTATAACAAATATTATAAAAAACTGTATAGAACATACAGAAGAGAATAAAAATATATACATTAGTTTTGAAGAAAACAATTTTTACACTAAGATAGTAATTAGAGATGAAGGAACAGGTATTTATCCAGAAGATGTAAAACATATATTTGAGAGATTTTACAAAGGAAAAAATTCTTCTGAAAATAGTATAGGAATAGGATTAGCATTAGCTAAAAGTATAGTAGAAAAAGACAGTGGATATATAACATGTTCATCAGAACTAAATAAAGGAACAACTTTTGAAATAAAATATATGAAATAGAGGGAGATATTATGAAATTATTAATTGGCTTATTAATACCATTTTTAGGTACAACTTTAGGTTCTGCGATGGTATTTTTTATGAAAAATAAAATAAACAAAAAAATAGAAAAATTATTATTAGGATTTGCATCAGGAGTAATGATTGCAGCATCAGTATGGTCATTACTAATACCAGCTATTGAAATGTCAGAAACGCAAGGGAAAATAGCATGGTTACCAGCTTCTATAGGATTTTTGCTAGGAATTATATTTTTATTGATATTAGATAGTGTAGTTCCACATTTACACTTAAATAATGATAAACCTGAAGGAATAAAAGCAAAATTAAAGAAAACAACAATGCTTGTATTTGCAGTAACATTACACAATATACCAGAAGGAATGGCAGTTGGAGTTACTTTTGCAGGTGCGATTCTTGGAAATTCAGGAATAACTATGGCAGGAGCATTTGCATTGGCAATAGGAATAGCTATTCAAAATTTTCCAGAAGGTGCAATTATATCTATGCCTTTAAAAGAAGAAGGAACATCAAAGTCAAAAGCATTTTTATATGGAACATTATCAGGAATTGTAGAGCCAATAGGAGCAATTTTAACAATATTACTTACAGAAATAGTAGTACCAATATTACCATATTTATTGTCATTTGCAGCAGGTGCAATGATATATGTAGTTGTAGAAGAATTAATACCTGAATCACAAGGTGGAGAACATTCTAATATAGGAACAATAGGTGTTGCTATTGGGTTTGTTATTATGATGATTTTAGATGTAGCTTTAGGGTAAAATATCATTTATTATAAATTTTTTCACATAAATTTCACAAATTTATAATAAAATAACCAAAAAATAAAAGAAAGGAAAAAATAATGTTACAATTAAAAAATATAACAAAAAATTATTTATCAGGTGAAAATGAAGTAAAAGCCTTAAAGGGAATTGACTTAGAATTTAGAGAGAGCGAATTTGTATCAATTCTAGGACAAAGTGGTTGTGGAAAAACAACATTATTAAATATAATTGGAGGTCTAGATAGATACACATCAGGGGATTTAATTATAAATGGAAAATCAACTAAAGAATTCAAAGATAAAGATTGGGATACATATAGAAATCATTCTATAGGATTTATTTTCCAAAGTTATAATCTAATTCCACATCAAACAGTATT
>CAKPPL010000014.1 GCA_934177555.1 uncultured Clostridia bacterium | reverse complement strand
TGCATCTGCTTCTCTTTGTGCTTCTGCAACACTTGTTGCATATGAATATATATATGCTCCTACAGGTATTTTTTTAGTTCTTGCTTCTTTATAATTTCTTTCAAATTGTGCATCTACTACAAGTACTCTTTGACTTTCTCTATACCATCCTATTCTTGGTATTATATAATCAATTTCTTTACTTTTGGCTAATGCATCAAAATCTATTGTACCTTGATGATATGATACATCTATACCTTTATAATATCTTTTATATTCTGGAACAATCTTTATTTGAAGTGCTTCTATTTTTAAATTTCTTCCTGTTGTTCCTGCTGATTCACCATCTATATACCAATCTGTCCATCCTATATCTTGAACATGTGCCTTATATTGTACTGTATACCCTTCTAGTCCTTCTAATTTTATTCTTACTGCTTCTATTTTTAATCCTCTATTTAATACTCCTGCAAGTTGGCCATCTTGAACCCAATCCATCCATCCATAATCTTGTACATGTGCTTGATATTTTATATGTGCTCCTTCTGGTGCATTTACTAGTTCAATATTCATTCCTTCTATTCTTCTATTTTGACCTGTTGTCCCAGATATTTGACCTGATGTTTCTATTTTGTCTTCATTGCTTGAAACACCTTCAATATATGTATAATATTCTACTCCTAAGTCTTTAGAGTTATTATTATGTTTTTTTACTATTCTTATTTGTATTGCCTCTATTTTTAAATTATATGAAATTTTTCCTGCTATTGCTCCATTTTCAACCCATGGTTGCCATCCTAAATCTTGTACATGTGCTCTATATTGAATAGAATATTCGTCTGTTCCTTCAAGCATTATTCTTATTCCGTACATTCTTAAGTTTTTTCCTGTTGTTCCTGCTTCTTCTCCATCTGTTACCCATGATTGCCATCCGGATTTTTCTACACAAGCTTTATATTTTATGCTTACACCTTTTGGTGCATTTTTTAAGCTAATTTTCATAGCTTCTATTTTTAAGTTTTTTCCTATTGTTCCTGAAATATCATATTGTTGTTTTTCAGATTGCCATCCAATATCTTGTACATGTGAACTATAATTTACTGTCATTTCTGTATTTTGATGTTTTGGAACTATTTGAATTTGCATTGCTTCTATTTTTAATCCATCACATAATCTACCTGCAATGTCTCCATCATATACCCAATCTTGCCAACCAATATCTTGTACATGTGCTCTATACATTATACTATATTCTTCTGTATTTTCTAGCCATATTTTTATTGCTTCCATTCTTAAATTTTTTCCTGTTGTCCCTGTTTGTTCTCCATTTGAAGCTATTTTTTGCCAACCACTTCCTTGAATATATGACTCATATTTTATATTTATATTTTGTTCATTATTTATTAATTCTATGTTTAATGCTTCTACTTTTAAATTTTTACCTGTTGTTCCTGCTTCTTTTCCATTTTGTACATATTCTTGCCAACCAATATCTTGCACATGTGCTCTATATTTTACTGCTAATTGAGCTTTTTGTTCTAATATTTGATTTTCAGGTTGTTTTTCTATTTCTTCTACTTTATTTTCTGTTTCATCTTTTATTTCTTCTTTTTCGTTTTTGTCTTTTTGAACTTCATTATTTTCTTCATTATTTTCTTTATTATTTTCTTCAATTATTTCATCTTCTGATTCTTTAACTTGTTCATCTTCCTCTTTTTCTGCTTCTGAAGATTTTTCTTCTATTTCTTCTTTTTCTTCTGTTTTTGCATCATCTATTTGTTTATTTGTTTCTTCTAATATGTTTTCTGCTTTAACTATTGTTGGTGTTATAAAACTTAATAATAGTGTTATTACTACTATACAACTTATAAGTTTTTTCATTTTAATTACCTCTCTTTCTTTGACTTTTTTATCCACCATTATTATACACGTATTTCTATATTTTTTCAACATTTATAAGCATTTATTTTTATAATAAAAAAACTTATAAATTTTCTAAAATAATTCAGAAAATTTATAAGCTCAATTTACCATTTTATATCTATTTTTAATTTATCTATTGCAAATCTATATAATCTAATATATACCATCGGCATATTCAATTTATATAATAATGATATTCCCCATAATCCAAAATGTTTGAATCCTTTTTTAATAGAATATGAGAATTTTAAAAATGGATTTTTTCTCCAAGTACTAAAGTTAACATCTAAATAATTTATAGTTTCTTTTATCATTTTTTTGATATCTATGCTTGTATCATATGAAGCTCTATACATTACAGAAACACCTAAATGAATAAATGCCATTAAATCTAATATATATTTCATTTCTTCATATTTACCACATTTTTGATAAAATTCTTTCACTTCAAGTAAATATTTTTTTAAATTGTTTACATCATTTTCATTTATTGTATGTATTTGTGAATCATATCTTAAATAATAATGATATAACACATCTGGTATAAATACGATTTTTTTAATTTTAGCATATGCTTCCATTAGAAACATAGTATCATTAAATCCTCTAAAACTTAAAAATCTTAAATCTTTTATTTTTTCTCTTTTATATATTTTATTCCATGGTGCTGGATTTATAAATACCATGAAATCATCATCTGGTTTTATAGTTCTGCATGAATATCCAAATCTTGTCATGTCCTTACATACAACCTTATTTGTTTCTAGATTTATTCTCTCAAAAGCACATACTGCAAGATCGGCATCATTTTCTTTTGCTGCATTGTATAGTTTTTCTGCCCAGTCTTTTTCTACATAATCATCTGTATCCACAAATGTTATATATTCTCCTTGTGCTCTTTCTAATCCATAATTTCTTGTTGTAAATTCTCCACCATTTGCTTTATGATATGCTTTTACTTTATTTGGATATTTTTTTTCATATTCATCAATTATTGATGGAGCTGAGTCTGTTGACCCATCATCTACACATAATATTTCTATATCATCTAATGTTTGATTTACTAATGAGTCTAAACATCTTGGCAAATATTTTTCTAAATTATATACTAGTGCAACTATTGATAATTTTATCACCTTTTTTCATTCCCTTCGTAATTATTTTTCTTCAATTTTCTTTACTCTATCTTTTAATAACGAAATTTCTTGTATAAGTAATACATTTTTTTTATGTTCTTGTGATAACTTCAATGTTAAATCAAATACTAAGCAAAATAGTAAAAATATTGCTAATAAAAATATCATATTTGATGGTGTTGCAAATCCTAAAAAGTTTGAAATATATTCTATAAAGTTTGGAACTGCTACTGCTATTATTAATACAAGTGAACTAAATATCCAAAATGTTGAAAAAGATATTTGTAATTTTTTCTTTTTTATTGATTTTACTAAAAATGCTAAATATATTAATGTTATTATTATTAAAACTATTCTTAATACTATATTCATTTTTTATACCTTCCCTTATTTCTTTTTTAAATTAACACTATCTATAAGTATTGCAAGTGAAACTTTAATCATATAATCTATACTCTTCATTGGATTTATAGAAGACTTTCCACCTTGTCTTTCATTCATGCTTACAGGTTTTTCCATTACTTTATATTCTTTTTTTAGTATATTTACTGTTGATTCAGGTTCTGGATATTCTGTAGGATAGTCTTTTGCAAATAATTCAATTACTTTTTTATTTGCTGCTCTAAATCCTGATGTTGGATCTGTTATTTTTTTATTACAACATAATTTTATCATAAATGATATAATATCTTTTCCTAATCTTCTCATAAATGTTGATTGAAATTCACTTGAAGACTTGTCTAAATATCTAGTTCCAATACACATATCTGCTTCACCATTTATCAATGGTTCACATATTGTTTTAACATATCTTACATCATGTTGTCCATCTCCATCAAATTGAATAGCTATGTCATAATTATTTTCATAAGCATATTTATACCCTGTTTGCACAGCTCCACCTATTCCTAAATTATGAATTAAGTTGATGTGATTCAAATTGTTTTCTTGTAATATTTTTAATGTATTATCTTTTGATCCATCATTTATTACTATATAATCAAGATTGCTATCAAATTCTTTTATTTTTTGACATACTTTTAATATATTTTCTTCTTCATTATATGCTGGTATTATTAATAATATCTTTTCCATTTTTTATTTCCTTTCATATTAATTAACTTTATATATTGAAACACCTTGCTCATTGTATATTTGTTCAAAATCAACATCTTTTGTATCAAATTCTTCTACATCTCTTGTTGATACAATATATTTTATTCTTAATTCTTTAACTTTTTGTGGTGTTAATTTTACTCTAATACTATCTTGATATATAAGTTCTACTTTATTTTCATTTTTGGTTATTTCCATTGTTACATGTGCATATCTATTATATATTTTTCTTATATTTTCATCATTAAAATCTGTTTCAGTTAAAACTGTTTCATATAAGTCAAAATTTGGATAAACATTTGTTGAATTTAGTACTTTAGCACCACTTGCTAATAAGTAATTTGGCATAAAGAAACTTGTATTATCTGTAATCCATAAATTATTTTCTGAATCTTCTGCTACTATCTCTTGCACCTTTTGTGCTAGTGGTTTATCTGTTAATACAGATATTCCTTTTTGTAATGGATTTACAGTTGCTCCTGTTATTATTGCCATTCCAGATAATGCTATTAATAAAGCTTTTTTATTTTTTTCACTATTTTGTGTTAATATCAAATATATATATATTACTAAAATTAACCCTAAAACATATGATTGAAGTGCTCCACCTAATAATTCAGCATCTGCTGTTCTTGCTACTATACTAAATATTACCACACTTATTAGTATAGATGCAACCTTTGCAATATCATTTTTTATTAATTTTGTATTTTTATTTGTTATTGAAAGTAAATATATTAATATTACGATTTGTGTAAATCCTAATGGTACTGCTAATCTTCTTCCTGGTGACATATATAAAAATGTTAATTTGGCAAATAATTCATTTGTTTTAAATAATGTGAATATTGAGAATATCACAGATACTATTAAAATGGGTATAAAGAAACTCATATGTTCTTTTCTATCTTTATTTCTTATTAAATATATTATTGCTAATAACATAGGTATTGGATAAAAAGAAATCATTCCTGCTGGTTCACATGGATTAACTGTTTCTATATATGGTAATAAATAACTATATACATATGAGAATACTACTTCTTTTCCATCTCCACCAATTTCAAATCTTTGACCAGGATAATCTGTATTTAAAGTTGCATTTAAAGCATCTTTTGACATTAATAAATATCTTGCTCCAATTCCTGCTATTGCTAATATTACAAAAAATATTATTATGATATCTCTTTTGGTTAATTTATAATTTTTTCTATTTTTAATACATAAATGTATAAATATTGCAATATATATAAATATAAATGGAACTTGCCATGCTGGATACATTATAAAAACATAAGATACTGCTGATATCAATATGCCTATTGCACATATTATACGTGTTTTTAATTTTTCTGATTTTAAATATTTATCTACTAATATTAATGCTAACATTCCCCATAATAATACATCTGTCATATTCCACCATTGAGTTGCTGCAGAAAATACAATTAGTAACATTCCACATAATGATATAAGTTTTTTCTTATCTGTTATTAACATCCCAAATTCAAATGCAACTAACATTAAACTTATCCATTTTCCAGCCCATAATACTGCAAGTCCTCTTGATGGCCCTAATAATATAAATCCTATATTAAATGGTCTTGCTATTGTTAATATATCTAATACTGCAGGAGCTACAACAGATACCATATCTGTTGATGTTCCCCTTAAATTATTATTATTATATGCAAATTTATTTTGTTGATCTATTGCTTGTGAAATAAATATTGGTGTATTTACTACCCATTCATCTGACCTTATATTTCTATATTTTCCTAGTACAGGTTCGAAATATGTGTTTGTTGTTTCTCCTTGAAGAATCACATCATATATTCCTATTGATGAACCTGAATATTCAAATATTACTGCAATAGCAAATGCTATTCCTGCTATATAAAATCTACTTTTATATATCCAATTATACATATCATTTAATTTTATTATAAAATGTAATAATATGAACATTACAAGTCCTGCTACTAAAAATATTCTATCTATTATAAATACTGGTTGTGCCTTTGTATATATTGTTGAAATTATAAAAGATATAATTACAGCTACTATGAGTTTTAATTTTGTATAATTTCCCTTTGTTATAAATTGTTTAATTTTGTCCATTAATATTTTCCCTTCTACTATTTATTTACACAGAATTTTATTAAATTTATTATTGGTATAATGTTAAATACTAAATATATAATAAAATATTTTAATTGAATATTATTTATTTTAACATTATTATTTTTCTTAATTACTGCTAACAGTGTTAATATAAATACTGGTATAAAATATCTTCCTTGCACTCCTGCTACAATATCTGCACCTAATGGTGACCATGTTAAATATAAACCTGTTACTATTAGTCCTATTAGTATCATTGTGACAATTACCATAAGTAATTTTTGTAATTTTTCTAAAGATTTTTCATTTTCTTCTAAAAATGGTAATATACATAATCCAAATAACATTATTAAAATATATATTGTAGCTGTTTTTATATTTAATACTCCTAAATCAGAACCTATAAATGTAAGTAAATAACTATCTCCTCTTTGTTCTATTGTATTCATAAATACATTTACATATCTTATTGGATCTTTTAATATTCCTTTTAATTGTTCTATTGCTTGTACATTTGCTTGTTTTATATATAATCTTAAATCAACATATTGTTGAGAAAATACAAACCATCCTACAGCTGAAATTATTGAGATTACTATTGAAATTATTATTAATTGATTTCTTTTTGCTTTACTCAAATTTTTATTTTTTATTAATAGTAAACTCATAAATGTCAATGGAAAATATGCATATTTACATAGTGCTAAACTTACTGATAAAACATAATATATTAAGCTTTGTTTTAAAGATAAGTCTTTTTCTTGAAATAATAATTTCAAATTATATGCTATAAAAAATATTGCTATTGTATTAATAAATGAATCTGCTGATAATGAAGCTGCCTGTTGAAGTATCATTGGTAAAAACATATATATACTTAATAATAATTTTCCAAATGGTATTATTTTTATTGACAAATATCCAATTATTACAAATAATGCAAAATTTATAACTCTTATTGCATAACATATTGCTATTATATTAATATTAAATGTTCTTCCTATGAAAAATCCTAAAGCACCTGTCATATAATTAATTGGAAAATATGTTTTTGTTATTGTATCTACACTTACAATGTTTTGATAATCTGCTTCTTGAGAAAGTAATTCTCTATTTATTGCAAATTTATTAGTGTTTTGGGCTATTTTTAACATTTGTTCAGGAACAAATATTTCTCCCTCATTTTTTTCACCTAATGGTGTTATAAAATTTCCACATGAAAAATCATATGCTCTAAATATATGTGCTTCTTCATCTGGTACATTTCCAATCGGATTTATTATTGCATACAGCATTCCTATTGGAATTACAAATGTAACAAATAACTTAGGTAAATTATCTTTATATTTGATACAATTTAATATTATTATTCCTATTATCATTAATCCACTAATTATAGATATTCCTGTATTTAATCTTGATATATAGCAAAATTGAACTTTTCTTGTCTCTATTTTAAATATTGCTATTGCTAATACTAATGCTACAAAAAATTCTATTACAAAATTAGTTTTATCATAAATTTTTTCTTTATTTTCTTTTATCCATTTCATTATTTAATCCATCCTATTGTTATTTTCCTAATAATTTACTTTTAATTTTTTTTGCAATTTTCCATATTGATGATGCCCTTATTTTTTCATATTTATATACAACATGTCCATATAATGATTGATATTGATTAAACTCATATTCTTTTGTTTTTGCTCTATAATCCATGAAATTATAAATATTTGCTACTCTATCTTTATCTTTTATTTCAATTTTGTTATATAATTCATCATAATATTTTTGCATATCTTCTAATTTCTTAAATTTATAATTTTTGAAATTATTTTTCTTTTTGTTATATTCCTCTTTGTTTTTACTTATTTCTTTTATTTTATCTAAAATTTTAGCTGAATCTGTATTGAATTCTATTGTCCATCCCAAATCATCTTTTTTTACTCTATCTCCTACAGCTCCAAGGTCAAATGTAAGTACTGGAACTCCAGCCATATAACTTTCTGTTAATGTATATGAATATGTTTCTGGCCATGTTGTAAACATACACACTAAGTCTATGTCATTATCTACTAATAATTGTGGCAATTCTCCTCTTGTATATGGTCCGTGATTTATATAATTATTTTTACTTTGTGTTAAATCTTTATCTTCTGATTTTCCAAATAAATGAATTTTTATATTTGAATCTGTGTTTTTATTAACTAAACTTTTTAATATATTACTTCCTTTATGAATTGCCATTGCTCCTACAAATGCTATATTAAAGTCTTTTGATGTTCTTTCTTTCTTATTTATTTTTGATACTGTTACTCCATGTTCTACTACTTCTATGTCAAGATTTTTATAAATCTTTTCAAATAATTTTTTTGTATTTTCTGATGGAACAATTCTTTTATCAAATTTTTCTAAAACTCTTTGGCATGTTTTTTGCCAGTTGTTCAAAATATTGCTATTTACTCCATATCTAATTTTTAAACATTTTGCACAATCTTTTTTCTCATCATATTCACAATATTTATCTTTATATACCATATTTATTGATGGGCATATCATATATAAATCATGTAATGTTATTATAGAATAAATATTTCTAGCTTTTGCAACATCTATTGCATCAAAAGTTTGAAATAAGAAATGATGTACATGTAATATATCTATATTAAAACTATCAAATATATTTTCTAAAATTTCTTTATATTGATTATCTGTATATGTTATTTGCCCATAACATCCTAAATCTGTTTTATAATTTGCTATTTCTTTAGAATAATTATCTGTATATAAATATAATTTCATTCTTTGTAAATCAAATTTATCTGGTGCTAATACAAAACTTGCAATATTATTTTTCATATTTGATAAAATTAAATCTTTTACATGTAATGATGTTCCACCAGTCATTACCATGTTTTCTTCCCATTCATTTACCAAATATAATATTCTTTTTTTATTATGTAATAATATATTTAAGTTAATATTTTCTTGTATATCTCTAATTGGATTATTTGCTAAAAAATTATCTGTTCTTTGTACATATGTTGGATGTTTTTCTCTTAATCTTCTCATATGTTCTTCAATTAATGCAGCTCTAGTTGCTGTAAGATTCTCTTTTTTAAAACTTTGTGTTCCTTTATGATATATAAATGTATTATCACATAATACATTTGTATATCCATAATCTAATGCTCTATAACAAAAATCATTTTCTTCTCCATATCCTTTTTCAAATGTTACATCATCAAATAAACCAATTTCTTCTATTGCTTCTCTTTTAATATACATACAATATCCATTTCCTGTTGTTAATTCTGGATATCTATTTTTTGATGATTTTTCTATCATTTCTGCATATTCATCTAAAGTCATATTTTTAGGTAATTCATTATCAACTCCAAAATTAGGAACTGATGCTATTGTTCCATTATTAGTTAATGCTGTAACTGTTGCTATGTATTCATTTGAATATGCACATTTTTGGATTTTTTCTAGCCAATTTTTTGTTACTTCTGTATCACTATTTAATAATAATGCATCATTTTGTGAATATTGCATTCCTCTATTTACTGTTTTTACAAATCCACTATTTTGTTCATTTTCTAATACTACTATTTTTTTATCTTTATTTGCATCTCTATATTTAATTAGCATTGGAAATACTCTTTCATCTGGGCTTTTATCATTTATTAAAACTAGAGTATGTGTTGTTAAATCTGTATTTCTCAATACACTTTTTATACATTCTTCTGTAAATTCATAAGCATTATAAATTGGTATTATTATATCTATTGGTTTCATATTATCCCTCTTCATCAAAAAAAATTTATATATTTAATCCAAGTCCAGTATTTGACTTACTTAAATTTGGACTAAAATAAATATCACCTTTTTTATACATTTCATTCCATTTCTTTTGAATTTTTGTCTCCTCTGATGGCATCTTTTCTGCTTGTCCTAATTTTTTCACTTCAAAAGTAATTATTGGATTTATTACAACTTGTTTCCCTGAAGCTAGTATTTTTAAACATGTATCTATACTTTGTACTAGTCCTCCAAAATCATCTGTAAAGCCTCCTATTTGCATAAATATTTCTTTGTCTATCATTGCATATTTTACATATACACAAGAAACATTATGTATAATTAATAATCTTTGCATATATGTTCCAATATCTTTTGGAGCTCCTTTATATAAAAAGTCTCCTGCTCCGTTCATTCCTAAAATAATTCCACTATGTTCTACTTGTCCATCTTTATTGTATAATTTAGTTCCTACTATACCAACATTTTTATCTTGACAAATTCCAATCAAATCTTCTATATATGTTGGTTTATCAATTTTATTTAGATTTTCATCAAATATTATAAAATACTTTCCTTCTGCTTGTATAATAGCTTCATTATAGTCTTTAAACACATTATTTGTTGGCTTTATTACTTTTTTTACATTTTCTACATCTTTGCTTGAAATAACAATTATTTCATAATTTTCATAATTTGTATTATTATTTATTTTTTTAATTATTTTTTTAACATCATTTTCAAAGCAATTTCTTCCATCAACTATTATACTAACTTTTGGATTACCTTTTATTTCATATTTTATTTCATAACTTCCTGGTGTTAATCCATCTGTAACTTCCACATCAGTATCCAAGCTTCTTTTTATATGGTCTTTAATTACTTTTTTTCCGACTTCAAATGCATATGGTTTTGAATCAGAATTTTGTGCTGTTGAATTTTTATGTGCTCTCCAATGATACAATACTTTTGGTATATGTACTATATTTTGAGTTAATTCTGAAGCTCTTGCTACTATATCAAAATCTTGACTACCATCATATTCGCTTCTAAATCCATCTAATTTATCCATCAATTCTTTTTTGAATATACTAAAATGGCATATATAATTAGCACTATTTAAAGTATATGGTGAAAAATCCGGTTTAAAAAATACTCCATATCTTGGTCCTTTTGCAGTTTCTAATTTATCTTCATCTGAATATAAGAATTCTACATTAGGATTTTCATTTATTGCTTTTACCACTTCATATAATGAAAATGCTGGTAATAAATCATCATGATCTAATAATCCTATAAAATCTCCAGTTGCTAATGTTAATGCTTCATTAGTATTACCAGAAATACCTTTGTTTTCCCCTATTACTTTATATTTTATTCTTTCATCTTTTTGTGGATATTTCTGCATAAATTCTAATGGTTCTGGAGATCCATCTGCTAAGCAAAGTTCCCAATTTGAATAAGTTTGATTTTGTAAACTTTTTACTAGTTCATCAAAAAACTTTTCTGGTGTATTATATACTGGTACAACTATACTTATTTTAGGCATAATCTCAAATTTTTCATTTTTTTGTTTTTCTAATTCATTTTTATCTGGTTCATTTTGTTTAATCCATTTTAAATATATTCTTTCTTCTTCACTATATTTTGAAAAATATTTTGTATATATTTTTTTTGCTATTTCTCTTCTTTTTGAACCTTGTGGCAACATTTTATTTATAAACATTTTATTTACCTTTCCAAAAGAATCCTTTTTTTCTTTGTTCTTCTAATTCTTTTTTTATTTGTTCTAAATTATTTTCTAGTGCATTTATATATTCTTGTTTCTTTTTGTTATCTTCTTCAAGTTCTGATATATATTTTTGTTTATTTGCATTATCTTCTTTTAATAGAGTTACTGTTTTATTGTCATAAAGTATATTATCTATGCTTGTTATATTTTTATTGTAAATTTCATTATATACCTGTTCATCTAGTATTTCTTCTCTTAGTTCTAAATCTAATTGTTCGAAATCCTTTCGATATTGTAATATATCTAATTTTTCTAGTAAATTCTCTACATTAATTTTTCTAACTAAATCATATGAATTTATTATTGAACGATATATTAAAAATTCAACTGGTAAATATTCTTTATCCCATTCTTGATCAAAAAATACAAATCTTCCATTTATATAAAAACAATTCTTAGCAATCATATCCCAATATGCGTTTTTCAAAAAATGTAAGTTTTCACAATTACTATATTTACTTTGTATTTCATCTGGAATTTCAGTAGTAGAATATTGTATTAATATATTTTTTAAATCATTTAATATTTTTACGATTTCATCTAAATTTTGCCTATTATCATATAATATTCTATCTAATGTTCTTTCATCTTTTATTAATTTACTATAAAATCTTCCATCTATAGTATAATCTAATATATCTATGTCTGTTATTTTGATATCTTCTGCAATTTTACACATATTTGTTATATGTTGATTTGCTTCATCATTTACAGGTACTTTTTCTACAATATTATCTTTTATTATTGTTATTAATCTATATTTTGCCTTTCTACTATTGTTAAATGAGCAATATCTTATATCATTTTTTATTTCTTGTGCCGATGCTTCTATAAAAAATGCATTTGCAAATATTTTTAAAAGTTTTTCATCTGTATATATAATTGTTTTTAGTGCCTTTATTTCATCAAAAATTCTCACTTCATTTTCATTTATATCAGGACAATATTTTTCAATATGTGCTTTTTGTGTTCTAAATTTTTCATTTATTACAACCTCTGTTCCTGAATAATTAGGAAAAGCATAAAATATATTTGTATTAAAATTATTATCTTTTAAATTTTTCTCTATTTGATTAATATTTAATAATTTTTCATTGTGTTTTTCTATTCTATTAATTCCTATATTTTCATTGTTCTCTACATATTTATCGAAATTATTTATTCCTGTTTCATTTTTTCCTATTATTAAAATTTTGCCATCATCTGTTAAATTTTTTAGATATTTTTCTATTTTTTCACCTTGATATCCATATATCAATATATAATCAAATTTTTCTTCTATATCATTTTCATATACTACTAATTTTTCACATCTATTTTTTAGCTCTGTTGATATATTTTCATTTTGTCCTATTTGTAAAATAGTTTTTTGATTATCAAATGGATACCATTTAATAATATTTGCATCAAATTCCATATATTTCCCCTATCTAAACATAATTTTATTTATTATGTTTTGTTCTAAAGTCTCTAAATACTTTTGTGATTTTCCATGATTTTGAATTTGCCATTGCATTTAGTTCTGTTCTTAATGCATAGTTTTCTTCTATAAGTTTTTGATTCACATCTACTACTATATTATTTTCCTTTTTACCAATTTTATATTGGTTATCATAAAATTTTTGCATTGTTTCATCTATTTTTACTAATTTTTGATTTTTTAAATCTATATCTTCTTCTATTTCTTGCATTGAAGCTTCTATGAAAAATGAATTGGCAAAAAAGTCAAATTGTTTATTTTTTATTATATCTAAATATGCTTTTTTCTCATCAAAGTCAACAGATGCATTTATATCTGATACATATGGAGTATATTGTTTTAGTGTTTCCTCTGTTGGGTAAAATTTATCTGAAAATATTATATTTGGTAATTTATAATCTGGCATTGGATAATAATATTTTGTATATTTATATCCTGCATTTTTAAGAATTTCTGTTAGTTCTTGTTTTCCATATGTTCTTATACCTTTTTTATTTTCGTATCCTGTTATACCATCATATTTTTTTGCAGTATGATCTTCTGGTGCTCCTGAAAAATATTTCATCCCATATTGATTTTCTATAGCTATTAATAATTTTCCATCTTCTTTTAATAATCCTCTTACTTTTTCTAAAAAGTCATGAAATGGATTTTGAGTATTTGTATATAATGGTGCATATTCTAATACTCCAATTAATGTAATATAATCATATTTTCTGTCAAATTTTATATCATTAAAATTTCCTATTATTAATTCTAAATTATCATATTTTTTATCACATCTTGATATAATTGATGAAGCTCTTTTTTTTGAAAGTTCTACAGATGTGACTTTTTGTGCTTTCTCACATAATGCTCCTGTAACAGCTCCCATTCCGGCTCCAATTTCTAAAACTTCTGCATTTTCTTTAAATGGATACCAATTTATAATGTTTTTTCTTATTGGAGAGATATGATAAAATACTGGCCAACTAATACTTTCTTTAAAAATTTCTTTGTAATTATCTTCTCCATATTTGTCTAAGAGTCTTAATATTTCATCTTCTATGTCTCCTTCTGAATAGCTGTCAACTCCATTATAATAATCATAATTAATTTTCATCTAATTTTACTCCTATTTTACTTTTTAAATCTATTATTCCAAGGCATTCTCTATATCCTATTATTTCAACAAATAATGCATCATACTTTCTGTCAAATACTTCTAAGTCTCCATTATTATTTATTTTTGTACATCCGAATGAAAATGTATACTTTTCTGGTGCTAATGGAAATGTTTGTTTAAATTCTACTGTTACTATGTCTCCTTTTTTATATGTTCCTGTTATAACTTTATATGCTCTTGTATTACATCCAGCTAATTCTAACCCCTTAAAATCTTTTACTGACATTGCAAATATTGGTTCATCAATTTCTTCAGCAAATTTTATTTTTACTCTTATTGTATATTCATCTTGATTGTTTATTGTAGACTGATATTCTCCATTTTTGTCAAATATTCCATAATCTATTATTTCTGCTTTGCCATTTCCATATGATAATAATTCTGGGTTTTTCATAAAATGATCTTTCCATACTTCTGTTTTATGTTGTTCTTCATTTTGTTTTCTCACTTCTTCTGTTTGTTCCATATTTTCTTGTATTTGTGCTGTTATTTCTTCTTGTTCTTCTATTCCAACAATTATTTTTTTGTATTTGTCTACACCTGTTTTTACATCTCCATCAAATATTTTTGTTCCTGATGAAATTATTATTGCTCTATTACAGTTTCTAATAACATCTGCCACATTATGTGTTACAAATAATATAGTTTTTCCAGCTTCTTTAAATTGTTCAAATTTTTTAAAACATTTTAATTGAAAAGCCATATCTCCTACAGATAAAACCTCATCAACTATTAAAATATCTGGATTTACATTTATAGCACATGCAAATGCTAAACGGGCAAACATTCCTGAAGAATATGTTTTTACTGGTTGATATAAATGTTCCCCTATATCTGCAAAATCTATTATTTCTTGTTTCTTTTCTTCTATTTCTTTATCAGTAAGTCCCATTACTTGTCCATGTTGGTATATGTTTTCATATCCAGTTAATTCTTGGTTAAATGCTGCTCCTAATTCCAATAATGAACTTATTTTTCCATATGTTTTTATATTTCCTGATGTTGGAGTAACAACTCCTGTTATCATTTTTAACAATGTAGATTTACCTGCACCATTTTTTCCTAGTATTCCTAGTATTTCGCCTTTTTTTATTTCTAAATTCAAATCTTTTATTGCACTAAATTCTCCATGTTTTTGGCACATAGGAAAAATTGCCTCTACTAATCTATCTTTTTTTCTAGCAAACATTTTATAGCTTTTATTTAAATGTTCTATTTTTATTGCAATATCACTATTTTCCAATTTTGCTCCTCCTTTAGTGTTATCTTTTTTTCATCATTTTTAATATAGCATGTCTTATTCTAAATAATCCTCTTCCAATTAATGGCATGTTCATTATTATAAAGTTTTCTATATAATACAAAAATGTTTCTGTATTATATAATTTGTAAAATATTCCCCAACCTTTAAAATTGAAGTTTTTCTTGTTTTTAATATCTTTAAAATAATTATATGCTTTTATATTAAGTTCTTGTATTTCTTTTGGAAATGCTTCATTATGTTTTACATATGTACCAAATACTCCTAGTTTTACATCTATAAATAATTCTCTTACTTGTTCTAATTTTGTAAATCCATGTGATATTTTGTTTGTTCCTACTTGATTATTTCCATGTTGTCTATATTTTATATATTTTTCTGGCATATATGCTAATCTTCCATGTAATGATACCATTAAAGCAATCCAATGGTCATGTATCAAGTATTTTGAATCATTAGGAAGTGGTAATATATTTGGTATTTGTTCTTTTTTTGATATTATTGTACATCCTGTTACACAATTATATAAATAATTTAATTTATAACTATCTATGTATTTATTAATTTTTCTATTTAATAACATAAAGTCTCCAAATGAGGGATATATTGTTTTCAAATCTTTATCTACTACTTCTAAGTCTCCAAATACTAAATCTGCATTTTCTTGTTCCATTTTTTGTATTGATTTTTCAATCTTATTTGGTAACCATACATCATCTTGGTCTGCTAACATAAAATACTTATTTTCTACTTTTTTTAGTAAAAATTCTATGTTCTTTACTACTTTTAAATTTTTTTCTTGTAAATATATTTCTATTCTATTATCTTTTTTTTGATATTCTTTTAATATTTCAGGTGTACTATCTGTTGAGCAATCATCAGATACTATTATTCTAATATTTTTATGTGTTTGTGTTAAAAGACTATCTAATAATTCTCCTAAATATTTTTCTCCATTATATGTTGGTAACAGTACATCTACTATTTCTTTATTCATTCTCTCTTTCTCCTAATAATATAACAATCATTGAAATCTCTAGTACATAAACTGGCATTATATATCTTATGTGAAAGTTTTGACTTGTTAATAATGCAAAAAATACTGAACTTATAAATGCGTATAAAATAATTGTTTCTAATTCTTTGCTAAAATAAATCTTTCTTTTGTTTATAATTACATTTAAAAATACATATATTGTAATTATTACAAATAATATCTCAAAATATAATATATACATATCTGTGAATAGATAGTGTTCTCCTTCCATTCTTGTTTTGGTCCATTCATAGTTTCCACTTGTATTATCAAATGTAAAATAATATGGTGATATCATATTTTTACCAAAATCTCTTAATATATTTGATATTATATTTGGAAAGTTTCTTCTAAATGCTGTTAATACTATCTTATTTACTCTATGTAAATCTCCATCTAATTCATATAATTTTTCATATGGTATTTTATAATTATTAGGTCCTTGATTGCTTGTAATTGCATCTTCATATGTGATTACTTCTTTTACATCTTCTGGTAAATATTCGTATATTTGTGGCAATGTTGTTCCTATTATTCTTTCATATAAATACATTGTAACAGATGGCTGACTTCTTTTGTTATCTTCACTAGTTTGCAATATCTTTTGTGCTATTTTTGTTGATGTTATTCCAAGTACTAGTATCGCAACTAATACTAACATTTTTTGAATATTCACTTTTTGTTTTTTTATTAAATTGATTATTATATCAATTACTATTATTCCAATTATAACAAATGATAAAAAGTATATTCTTTCGCTTCTAATATTTGATGATATAAACATCATTATTAGTGATAATACTGCATATTTTATTTTCTCACTTTTTAAATATCTCATCATATAACATATAAATAATATTGTAAAACTTGTTGCTATACTATCACTTAATATACTCATATTGAAGTGTAAATTAAATGGTATAAAAAATATAAATAATGAATATATTATAGTTTCATATTTACTTAATTTTATTTTAAAAGTTTTTTCTAATGTATTTATTAATGTTATTGATGCAAATAAACTTATTCCTAATTGTATAAAATATATTATATATGTTAAATTTATTTGCATTGCTTCTGATAATTTTTGTGATAAATTTAATATAGATGGATATACAAATGGTCTATATGCATCTAATTGCATTGTTTTGGCTATTTCTAAGTATTCACTTGTATCTCCATATTGTGGAATATATTTTATGTTTTTACATATAAATATTATTCCTAATATTATTTGTATAAATATTAATATTTGTATTATTTGTTTGCATATTTTAAATATTTTTTCTTTATTTTTCATTATTTTCCCCTAATTATAATACATCTGCAAAGTCTTTTTTACTTTTCTTAAAAATATAATTTCCCCATATAAATAATATTATTGTTATTACCCAAAATATTATTGTATATATTCCATGTCCTGCTGTTACTATATTACCTTCCATAAAGCTGTCTCTAAAGCCTGTTACTAAATATGTAAATGGTAAACATTGAACTAATTTTGTTATTGTATGATGTTCTGCTATCATTGTTAAGTTCCAAACTACAGGTGTTAACCAAAATCCAAATTGCATTATTATTCCTAATAGATTTGAGAAATCCGGTACAAGTGTTGATATTGCTGATGTAAACCTTGTAATTGCTATTAAAAATACATATGTTGCTATTATCATATATATAATTTGTATTACATTTGGCATGAATTTACATACCATACATACTATTGTTGCTACTAACATTAAAAATATTGATACAAATGCATTTGATATTAATGTTATTACTGGTATGACATCAACTGGAAATACTACTTTTTTTACTAAATAACTATATGATCTTATTGAATTACTTGCTGATATTATTCCATCATTTATTGTCATCCACATTGCCATTCCTGGTATGAACCATACTACATATGGAACTCCTCCTGGTCCTGTTTGTTTAAATATAAATTGAAATACTACTACATACATCATCATAAATACAAATGGTTGTAGAAATCCCCAAATACTTCCTAAACTTGTATTTGCAAATTTATTTCTGAAATCATTTTTTCCTAATTGCCATACTATTTTTTTATTTTTCCATAGTGTTTTTATAAATTCCATCTGCTTTTTTCTCTCCTCTCTTTGTTCCACTATATTCTATATTTATTTTGACTTTTTGTCAATAAATTTGTAGTATTGTGGAGATTTTTACATCAAAAAAATTGGTAAATTTAAGTTTTACCAATTTTTTGTTTTTCAATTTGTTTTTTATTAATCTGTTAAGAAAAGTTCTGCAAGCATATCTGTATCTTTATTTAAATCTATTTTGTATTTAAATATATTATTATTGTCTGTTCCTATAACAGGTTCAAATACTGTTACTCCTGTTGTCGCTTTACTTTTATCATATCCTTGTACAATTTCACGAATATTTTCATCATCAAAATATTTTTGATACAGTTCATCCGTACTAGTTACATCTAAAACTCCATTTTTAATATATGATTGATATGTTTTATTAACCATTTCTATAAAGTCTCTTTGAATTTCGTTTAAAGTATATGTTGCATCATTAATAGAAAGAGTCTTTAAATTGTCATCGCTGCTTATTATAGCTTGAGCTAATATATTCAATATCATATGAGTACTTGGTTCTACAATAAAATTATGTGATACTAGTGCAGAATATAATAAACTTCTAAAAAAATATGTATTAAAAAATGACATTCTATAACTTACTCTTTGCCAAGATAGTGCTTCATTTTCACTTTTAAAAGTTTTATAAAATTCTTCATCTTTTGTAAAAAATGAAGTTTCCACAATAGGATTTCCTTTTCCTACAACACATCTCAAATATATTTTATCTACGTTTGACAATTCTAAAGTATTATTTTCTATTTTACTCCAATTTTGGTCATCAGTAGAATATTCTATTTCTCCATCACTAATAGTAGTAAGTTTAAAATCATATTTATCACCTGTTGATTTTTTTCTTATATTATTTATATCCACTTTTTGAGTTACTGTTTTGTTTCCTGATGAAACTTCAAAATTATATTTACCATTATCTTTTAAAGTGCATTTTATATTTCCGTCCAAATTTGTAGTATATAATATTCCATATGGTGTTTTAATTTTAAAAACCTTTAATCCTAATTCTTCTATTTTTTCTATATTGCTGTAATCCATAAAACTTTTTCCATAATCAATTAGTTCATCTATTAATTCTTCTTCACTATCAAAATTTTCTTTCAAATTTATATATCCATCACCATATATATCAGTTGCCCACTGTTCAAATTCTTCATAGTTATTAAAATCATAAATATATGCTAAAAGTTCTCTTTTTTGTTCTATTGTTAAATTAGGTGTTTCATATCCTTCTATTGCTGTATTTAAAACAACTGTATTACTCCACAAG
>CAKPPL010000013.1 GCA_934177555.1 uncultured Clostridia bacterium | reverse complement strand
GAAATTATGATTTGAACAAAGTAGCAGAATTAAGATATGGAAAATTACCAGAATTACAAAAAGAGCTAGAAAAAGAAGAGGAAATATCAGAAAAGAGTAAAGAAGATGGATTACTTAGAAATAAAGTTACAGAAGATGAAATTACAAAAATAATTTCAAGATGGACAGGAATCCCTGTTACAAAATTAATGGAAGGTGAGAGAGAAAAGATATTAAATCTTGATAAAATATTACACAAAAGAGTAATTGGTCAAGATGAAGCTGTAGAAAAGGTTTCAGAAGCAATTATGCGTTCAAGAGCTGGAATTAGTGATCCAAGAAGACCAATAGGTTCATTTTTATTCTTGGGACCAACAGGTGTAGGAAAAACTGAATTAGCTAAATCACTTGCTGAAAGTTTATTTGATGATGAACACAATATTGTAAGAATTGATATGTCTGAATATATGGAAAAATATTCTGTATCAAGATTAATTGGTGCACCTCCAGGATATGTTGGATATGAAGAAGGAGGTCAATTAACAGAAGCAGTTAGAAGAAAACCATATTCAGTTGTATTATTTGATGAAATTGAAAAAGCACATCCAGATGTATTTAATATTTTATTACAAGTATTAGATGATGGAAGAATAACAGATTCTCAAGGTAGAACAGTAGATTTTAAAAATACAATAATAATTCTAACATCTAATTTAGGTTCTGAATATATATTAGAAGGAATACAAGAAAATGGTGAAATCTCAGAAGAAGCAAAAGAAAAGG
Source organism: uncultured Clostridia bacterium (assembly GCA_934177555.1). GTDB lineage: Bacteria > Bacillota > Clostridia > TANB77 > CAG-508 > CAG-269. Next base: position 19,558 of record CAKPPL010000013.1, on the reverse strand, counting down.
TAAATCAATTATTAAAACAAAGCTTTAGACCTGAATTTTTAAACCGTTTAGATGAAATTGTATTTTATAAACCATTAATGAAAAAAGAAATTTCTAAAATTTTAGACCTTTTAATAAAAGACATAGAAAACAGATTAGATGATAAACATATTGAATTGAAATTAACACAGTCTGCAAAAGATTATTTAATAGATAATGGATATGATGAAATATATGGTGCAAGACCTTTAAAGAGATTTGTTCAAAAGAAATTAGAAACATTAATTGCAAAAAAATTATTAACACAAGAAATATTGCCAAATAGTAAGGTTGAAATTGATTGTGAAAATAATGAATTGATATTAAAAAAATAAAAAAATAGAGTGAATCATTGATTTTGTGATTCACTCTATTTTTCTAATTATTTAATTTATTATATTTTAATTTAAAGAATATAGCTAATACTATTAAAACAATAAAACTTAAAATCATTACTTTTGAACCAGTTTGTGGTAATGGATCTTCTGCAATAGTGTCATCTATTGGTTGAGTAAGTTTTATTTTTGGAGTTACATCAGATGTTTTACTTTGTGATTCTCCATCAAAATCTTTATAAGTTATATCAACTTTTGTGTTAGTATCTAATATTTTATTTAATATAGTTTCATCAAATTTTTCATTTAATGTTAAAGTATATTGAATAGTTGCTGTTTGACCAGCTGGTAAACTCTCTAAATTCCAAGTTATAGAATTTGTTGTTTTATCTATTGTGGCAGAAATATTACTTACATCTATTCCATCAACATATTTCATTTCAAAGTTATCAACAATATATTGAGGAAAATAATCTATAACTGTTATATCTTCTAAAGAATTAGTAATTGGTAGTAAATCATGATAAATATTATTTGTTATTGTTTCTTGAATTTTATTATCACTAATTTTATAGAATTTTCCTATTGTTGGATTTTTTTCTGTTCCAAATACTTCATTTATTACTTGACCATATGTATATGAATTTGTTCCATCTGTTTTTAAAATAGCTTCTTCATTATCTATACCTGTTAACATGGTAATTAGATTAACATCTGATAAAGAAGTAAGAGTTGATTTTGTTTTTGTTATTACATTTTTTAAACCATCATATGTTACTAAGTCATTATATCCAACAGCTAAGTTTGGTAAGCCATCTGTTAAAACAATCATATATTTATTATTTTTTTCAGTTGAAAATGATTTCTGAGCTAATAATAAACCAGAATCTAAATTTGTGTATTGTCCAGTTCCTTCTATTGCAGAAATTTTTGATTGTAGTGTAGAAATATCATTAGTAAAATCACATACTTTTTGAGCATCTGCATCTGTACCTGTAATTAAATACCCATCATCATTTTTTTTGTTTCCAGTTGAAAATGTAACAACACCAATTTTTAAATCTTTGCTATTGGCAGTTAGCAAATTTTTTACTAATTCATTTGCTGAATTTAGAACTAGATCTTTTCTGGTTGTAGTTCCAGATACTATTGTGTCCATGCTACTAGAACTATCTATAACTAGCATTAGTTCTCCAGAAGGAATTATTCTTTTTGCATTATTTGATATTTGTAATTGCATTGTTATTTGATGTTGTTCTAAGTTTGAAGAAATTATCTTCTTTTCAAAGCTAGAATCATCATTTAATTTTATATTACAAATATTATCTTCAACTATTTCCATAGTTGTTGTAACAGCAAAAACATTAGTTGCCATAAAAATTATTAATAAAAAAATTATTAAAGATATACTTTTTTTCACTTTAAACACCTCACAATTATTTTAATATAAAAAAATAAAAAAATCAAGAAAATTCTTTGCTTTTTTCAGTAAATAATGTTATAATAAAAAAACAGTTTGTGGATAGAAAAATAAGGAAAAAGTAATTAAATATAAGACTTATTCATAAAAATGAATAAAGTCTTTTTTGATATAAATAGGGAGGATAAGATGGGAATAATAGAAATTATATTATTAAGTATCGGATTAGCTATGGATGCTTTTGCAGTATCTGTTTGTAAAGGAATATCAATGAAAAAAATGGATTGGAAAAAAGCATGTATAATAGGTTTGTGGTTTGGAGTATTTCAGATGCTAATGCCATTACTTGGATATTTTTTAGGTAGTACATTTGAATCAGTAGTAACTAATATAGATCATTGGATTGCTTTTATATTATTAGGAGTAATTGGTGTAAATATGATTAAAGAGTCTTTTTCAACTGAAACGGAAAATTGTAATGATAACATTAGCTTTAAAACAATGTTTGTATTAGCAGTTGCAACAAGTATAGATGCATTAGCAATCGGAATAACTTTTGCATTTTTACAAGTTAATTTAATTTTTGCATTAACATCTATTGGGATAATTACATTTGTGATGTCTGTTATTGGGACAAAAATAGGAAATAGATTTGGAATAAAATATGAAAATACTGCAGAATTAATTGGTGGAGTTATACTTGTCATATTAGGAATAAAAATTTTATTGGAACATTTGCTAGGTATATAGTAGGATATTGATTGACACAAATAAAAAAATGATGTATAATTTATTATGTAAAATGTAGAAAGCTAAAGAAATATTATTTTTTAGCAATATCACTAAGGAAGGAAAATCGATATGACAAATGGCAAGATTTCCAAAAAAAAGAAGAAAAAGATGCTAAAAAAAATAGCTCGGATGATGTCAAAAGAAGCAACCAAATTTTTTGAGGAAGATGTAAAAATTACCAAAGACTCAATTATAAAATTACCTACTTGTGTAGATTATGATGAGAAAGAGATTATGTATGCATGCCAATATAATAGTTTTGCTATTATTGCAGACATCATAGATGGTAAAATTGAAGAGGTTAAGGTTGTAGGCTAAAAAGACATGAAGAAAAGGTATCACATGTGTTTATGTGATACCTTTTTGGATAATGATAAATAAAGTGATAAAATAGGGTATTTAGTAATATGTATAATTTAATAAAAAATGATAAAGGAGGTTTGACAAAAAATGTTTAAATTACACTCAGAATATAAGCCAACAGGAGACCAACCTAAGGCAATAGATTATTTAGTAAATGGAATAAATGAAGGAAAGAAATTTCAAACTCTTTTAGGAGTAACGGGTTCTGGTAAAACTTTTACAATGGCAAATATAATAGAAAAAACACAGAAACCAACTCTTGTTTTGGCACATAATAAAACTCTGGCTGGACAGCTATATTCAGAATTTAAAGAGTTTTTTCCAGAAAACCATGTTGAATATTTTGTATCTTATTATGATTATTATCAACCAGAAAGTTATATAGCACAATCAGACACATATATAGAAAAAGATGCATCAATAAATGATGAGATAGATAAATTAAGACATTCTGCAACAGCAGCACTATTTGAATCAAGAGATGTAATAATAGTATCATCAGTTTCATGCATTTATGGCTTAGGAGACCCGATAGATTATGAAAATATGATAGTATCGTTAAGACCAGGAATGGAGATATCAAGAGAAAAAGTTTTGAAGAAACTAGTAAATATGCAATACACAAGGAATGAGATTGATTTTAAAAGAGGAACATTTAGGGCAAAAGGAGATATTTTAGAAATTTATCCATCAGATAAAGGAGAATCTGCAATAAGAGTAGAATTTTGGGGAGATGAAATAGAAAAAATAAGTGAAATTAACCCATTAACAGGTAAAACTATAGGAACAAGACAGCATGTAATGATATTTCCAAATTCTCATTATGTAACATCAAGTGAAAAAATGCAAAGAGCAATTCAAACAATAGAACAAGAAATGGAAGAACAAGTAAAATATTTCAAAAGTCAAAATAAGCTAATAGAAGCACAAAGAATACAAGAAAGAACTAATTTTGATATAGAAATGATGAAAGAAACTGGATTTTGTCAAGGAATAGAAAACTATTCAAGACATATAAGTGGAAGAGAAGCAGGTAGTCCTCCATTCACACTTTTTGATTATTTTCCAGATGACTTTTTACTATTAATAGATGAGTCACATGCAACAATACCACAAGTAAAAGCAATGTATAATGGAGACAGAGCTCGTAAGGAATCACTTGTAAAATATGGATTTAGATTACCATCAGCATTTGATAATAGACCACTTATGTTTAATGAATTTGAAGAAAGAATTAACCAAGTAGTTTTTGTTAGTGCAACTCCATCAGATTATGAAAAAGAACATTCAGAAAATAATGTTGTTGAGCAAATAATAAGACCAACAGGATTATTAGATCCAAAAATAGAAGTAAAGCCAGTTACTAATCAAATAGATGATTTAATAGAGCAAATAAGAATAAGAGTAAATAAAAAGGAAAGAGTTTTAGTAACTACACTAACTAAAAAAATGGCTGAAGACTTAACTGAATATTTAAAAAGTTTAGATATTAAAGTAAATTATATGCATTCAGATATAAAAGCATTAGAAAGAATGGAAATAATAAGAAATCTACGTTTAGGAGAATTTGATGTATTAATAGGAATAAATCTTTTAAGAGAAGGTTTAGATATTCCAGAAGTATCATTAGTTGCAATTTTAGATGCAGATAAAGAAGGCTTTTTACGTTCTGAACGTTCTTTAATTCAAACAATAGGACGAGCTGCAAGAAATACTGATGGAACAGTAATAATGTATGCAGATGAACTTACAGATTCAATGGAAAAGGCAATAAAAGAAACGAATAGAAGACGTGGAATTCAGGAACAGTACAACAAAGAACATAATATTACACCTAAAACAATAAAAAAATCTATTAGAGATTCTATAAAAGCAATTCAAACAGAAAATATAGGCATAGAATATAAATTAGAAAAAGAAGAAGATATTAAAGATACTATAAATAAATTAACAGATGAGATGTTAGAATATGCAAGTACAATGGAATTTGAAAAAGCAGCAGAAATAAGAGATAAAATAAAAGAATTAGAAAAAGTATTAGAGATTTTATAATAGAACAAAGCGACATAGTCGCCTATAGTATATAAAAAAAGAGGTTGAACAACAACCTCTTTAAAACTATTCTTTTGGAGTACAAAAAATTTTCCCACCTTTTTTGAAAACGGTGCAACAATATTGTCCTCTTTCCTTTAAATTAGAATTACCACGTGAGATTATAATCTCTTTAAAAGTTTCTTCCAATAAAGGAATTTCTTCTTTGTAAAGAGACATTTGAATTGAGAACATTCCAGATTGGATAAAATCCTTTATCTGGTTAAAGATTTTTTTTGTTCTTTCATCTTGTTGTTCGTTACAAGAATTTGTTGAATTTGTCATCATTGTGACTAGCCCTCCATATGTAGTTTTAAAATTAAGACTATGATATTATATAATAAAAAAAAGTATTTGTAAATACTATAATGAACTTTTTAATACTATTGACAATTAACATAAAAAATAGTAAAATGATTTAGTAAAACTATAATCCTATATTAAGGAGGCATTAATTATGTCAGAAAAAACGACATCTCATGTGGAACACAATGTTAAGGAACCTTATATTGTACCAGGTTCATTGGAGACAGAAGGATATGAAGTCGTAAGACTCCCATCAGAAAATCCCAATATTGTAAAGGAGTATAAACTCCACAAACCTGGAACAATGTTAGAACCAGGTCGTTGATAGGATGTATGTAGAGTGCAATAATTTGCACCAAATGCGACCAATTTTAATTTATATTAATTGGTCGCAAAACTTTTATATTAGGAGGAAAAGTATGAATAAATATATGAAAGAAGCAGATGAACTAGCTCAAAATAATAATATAACAAAATGTGGAGGACCATTTGGAGCTGTAATAGTAAAAAATGGAGAAATAGTAGGTAGAGGAAATAATCAAGTATTATCAAATAATGATCCAACAGCACATGCAGAAGTTACAGCAATAAGAGATGCGTGTAAAAATCTAAATACATTTGATTTAACTGGATGTGAACTATATACAAGTTGTTATCCATGTCCAATGTGTTTGTCAGCAATAATTTGGTCAAATATAAAAACAGTTTATTATGGTAACACTAAAGAAGATGCAGCAGATATCGGATTTAGAGATGATATGATTTATAATTATTTAGAAAAACTAGTTGCAGAAAAAGAAGATAAATCAGTTTTAAATATGATGCAAATGGATAGAGAAGAAACAATAAAAGCATTTGAAGATTTCAAAAAAGATAATAGTAATGTAATATATTAATAAAATCACCATTATATAAGATAAAGCATATTATATAGTGGTGATTTTTATGAAAACAAATATTTTTAAAGAATTATACGAAGATGCAGAAAATGTAAAAGAAAAAGATCCAGCTGCAAAAACAATTTTGCAAGTAATTTTATTATATCAAGGATTTCATATATTAATATTTTATCGAATTGCTCATTTTTTATATTTGAAAAAATTTTATTTTTTAGCAAAGTTGGTATCACAATTAGGAAGATTTTTTACAGGAATAGAAATTCATCCAGGTGCTAAAATTGGAAGAAGACTTTTTATTGATCATGGCATGGGAATTGTTATAGGAGAAACTGCAACAATAGGAAATGATTGCACAATTTACCATGGGGCTACACTAGGAGGAACTGGAAAAGATAAAAATAAAAGACATCCAGATTTAGGAAGTAATGTTATGGTAGGAGCAGGAAGTAAAGTATTAGGACCAATAAAAATAGGAAATAATGTTAAAATTGGGGCAAATGCAGTTGTAACAAAAAATGTAGAAGATAATTGTACAGTAATAAAATTTAATCAAAAAATAAAGAGAAAATCTGACATTGACTTTTGAAAAAAATGATATTAGAATATATAATGTAAAAAGTTTGATTATGGGAAGGAAACAGATATGAATGATAAAATAATCATAAAAGGAGCAAAAGAACATAATTTAAAAAATATTAATTTAGAAATACCAAGAGACAAATTAGTTGTAATAACAGGACTTTCAGGTTCTGGAAAATCATCATTAGCATTTGATACACTATATGCAGAAGGACAAAGAAGATATGTAGAAAGTTTATCATCATATGCAAGACAATTTTTAGGATTAATGGAAAAACCAGATGTAGAATCAATAGAAGGACTTTCACCAGCAATATCAATAGACCAAAAAACAACATCTAAAAATCCTCGTTCAACAGTAGGAACAGTAACAGAGATATATGATTATATACGTTTATTATATGCTAGAATTGGACAACCATATTGTCCACACTGTGGTAAAAAAATAGAAAAACAATCTATAGATCAAATAGTAGATAATGTAATGAAGCTAGAAAAAGGAACAAAAATACAAATATTAGCACCAGTTGTCAGAAGTAGAAAAGGAGAACATACAAAATTACTAGAAGATTTACAAAAAGATGGATTTGCTAGAGTAAGAATAGATGGAGAAATATATGAATTATCGGATGAAATAAAACTAGATAAAAATAAAAAACATGAAATAGAAATTGTTGTTGATAGATTAGTAATAAAAGAAGAAATAATAGGAAGACTTACAGAATCAATCGAAATAGCTTTAAAACATGCAGACAATTTAGTTTTAATAGATGTTATAGGACAAAAACCAATATTATATAGTTGTAATTATGCTTGTCCAGACTGTGGATTTAGTTTTCCAGAATTAACACCAAGAATGTTTTCATTTAATAATCCATATGGAGCATGTCCAAAATGTTCAGGAATAGGATATTTAATGAAAATGGATGAAGATTTAATAATTCCAGATAGAACAAAAACATTATATGATGGAGTAAAAGCATTTGGAGCAAGCACTATGAAAAAAGGAGACACCATGGCAAGAATGTATTTTGAAAGTATAGCTAAACATTATGGTGTTGAAATAAAAAATAAAAAAATAAAAGATTTACCAAAAGATTTTTTAGACAAAATTCTATATGGAACTGGAATGGAAGAGATTGATTTTGAATATTCATCATATGCAGGAATAAGAAAATTTAAAGCACCATTTGAAGGCGTGATTCCAACATTGGAAAGAAGACATAATGAAACGAAATCACAAGGAATGAGAGATTTTTATGAAATGTATATGAGCAATATGCATTGTGATGAATGTAATGGAGCAAGATTAAAAAAAGAGATATTAGCTGTAAAAATAAATAATAAAAATATAAATGAAATTACAGAGTTTTCAATAAGACAATTACAGCAATTTTTAAGAGAGCTAGATCTAACTTCATCACAAAAGATTATAGCAGAAATGATTTTAAAAGAAATAGATGCTAGATTGCAATTTTTAATAGATGTAGGGTTAGAATATTTAACTTTATCAAGAAGTAGTGGAACACTATCAGGAGGAGAAGCACAACGTATAAGATTAGCTACACAAATAGGATCTGGTTTAACAGGAGTGCTATATATATTAGATGAACCAAGTATAGGTTTACATCAAAGAGACAATGATAGATTAATTGCAACACTAAAAAAATTAAGAGATTTAGGAAATACATTGTTAGTAGTTGAACATGATGAAGACACAATGTATGCAGCAGACCAGATAATAGATATTGGACCAGGAGCAGGAGTACATGGAGGAAGAGTTATGGCACAGGGAACAGCAGAAGAAATAAAACAAATTGAAGGTTCTATAACTGGTGAATATTTAAGTGGTAAAAAAAGAATAAACATACCAGAAAAAAGAAGAAAGGGAAATAAAAAAAGTTTAGAAATAATAGGAGCAACAGAAAACAATTTAAAAAATATTAGTGTTAAATTTCCATTAGGAGTATTTGCTTGTATTACAGGAGTTTCAGGTTCGGGAAAAAGTACATTAATAAACGAAGTTTTATATAAAAATATAGCACAAAAATTAAATGGAGCGAGTGAAAAACCAGGAAAATGCAAACAAATAAAAGGAATAGACAATATAGACAAAATAATAAATATAGATCAATCACCAATAGGGAGAACACCACGTTCAAACCCAGCAACATATACAGGAGCATTTGATTTAATAAGAGATATATTTGCAGGAACAAATGAAGCTAAAATACGTGGATATGAAAAGGGAAGATTTAGTTTCAATGTCTCAGGAGGAAGATGTGAAAGTTGTTCAGGAGATGGTGTTCATAAAATAGAAATGCATTTTTTACCAGATGTATATGTACCATGTGAAGTATGTAAAGGAAAAAGATATAATAGAGAGACACTAGAAGTAAAATATAAAGGTAAAAATATTGCAGATGTATTGGATATGACAGTAGAAGAGGCATTAGAATTTTTTGAAAATATACCAAAAATAAAGCAAAAAATTCAAACATTATATGATGTAGGTTTAGGATATATAAAATTAGGACAACCATCTACAACATTATCAGGAGGAGAAGCACAACGTGTTAAACTTGCTACAGAACTATCTAAAAGAGCAACTGGAAAAACATTATATATATTAGATGAACCAACTACAGGATTACATATAGCAGATGTTCATAAATTAGTAGATATTTTACAAAGACTTGTAGACACAGGAAATACAATTATTGTAATAGAACATAATTTAGACTTGATAAAAACAGCAGATTATATAATCGATTTAGGACCAGAAGGTGGAGACGCAGGAGGAGAAGTAGTTGCAGTTGGAACTCCAGAACAAATATGTAAAAATGACAGAAGTTATACAGGAAAATTTTTAAAAAAATATTTAGAAAAATAAAAGGAGAATAATATGGAAAGAGTTGATAAAATAAATTATTATTTGAATATAGCAGAAACAGTTGCACAAAGAGGGACATGTTTAAGAAATAATTATGGAAGTGTTATAGTAAAAAATGATGAAATTATTTCAACTGGATATACAGGAGCACCAAGAGGAAGAAAGAATTGTATAGATTTAGGCTATTGTAGAAGACAAGAAAATAATACTCCAAGTGGAGCTGGATATGAACTATGTAGATCTGTGCATAGTGAACAAAATTCTATAATTAGTGCAGATAGGAAAAGCATGATAGGATCTACATTATATTTGGTTGGAATAAATAAGAGAAATGGAGAATATAAGCAAGGAACAGAGCCATGTACATTGTGTAAAAGAATGATAATAAATTCAGGTATAACCAAAGTTATAATAAGAGATAACAAAGAAAAATATAGAGAAGAAATAGTATCTAATTGGATAGAAAATGATGATACACTTTAAAAAATAAAAAAAGAAAAAATGTTCGCAAAAAGTATTGACAAAAATCAAACAAGTCAATATAATAAAAGCGAACATTTTTTTTAGTATAAATGTTTTTAAGGAGGTATATCATGATTACAAATTTACATATAAAAAATATAGGAATAATAGAAGATTTAGAAGTAAATTTAAACAAGGGAATGAATGTATTAACAGGAGAAACAGGATCTGGAAAAAGTTTAATAATAGATTCCATAAATATTATATGTGGAGGAAGATTTTCAAAAGAAATGATAAGAAAAGGAGAAAATCATTCATTTGTAGAATTATGTATATATGTACCAAATGATGTAAATTCAGTAGATGGAAATATTATTATCACAAGAGAAATTTATAGTAATGGTAGAAATATGTGTAAAATAAATGGTAGACTAGTAACAGTAACAGAATTAAAGAATTTTATGAGTAATTATATAGAAATACATGGACAAAATGATAATCAAAAATTGTTAGACAATAAAACACATATAAAATACTTAGATAATTTTACAGGTAAAGAAATTATAGAATTAAAAGAACAATATAAACAAAAATATACAGAATATAATGAAGTAAAAAGAAAATTAAGAGAAAATTATGGAGACGAAAAAGAAAAACAAAGAAAATTAGATTTGTTAAAATATCAATTAAATGAGATACAAGAAGCAAAATTAAAAGAGGGAGAAGAAGAAAAATTAAATGAACAAAGAAAAATAATGCTAAATTCAGAAAAAATAGCAACAAATTTAATAGAAGCAGAATCAGCGATAAATGAAAATACAACAGATGTAATAGGAACAGCAATAAAAGCACTAGAGAAAATAGAATATATAGATGCTAAATATGAACAAACATTATCAGAATTAAAAGATATATATTATGGAATACAGGAAATAGCAAGAGATATAAATATATATACAGAAGAAATAGAATTTAATGAACAAGAAAGAGAAGAAATAGAAGAAAGACTTGATATAATCTATAATTTAAAAAGAAAATATGGAAATAATATTGAAGAAATAATAAAATATTCAAAAGAAATAGAAAAAGAAATTCAAATAATAGAAAATGTAGAAGAATATAATAATCAACTAAGAAATATGCAAAGAAAATTAGAAAAAGAATTAACACAAATAGCTGAAAAAATCAGTCAAAAAAGAAAGGAAAATGCCAAAATACTAACTGATAGAATAAATAAAGAATTAATAGATGTAGAAATGCAAAATGCAAAGATAAATGTAAAAGTGGAATATAAAATAAATGAGTTTTTTGAAGATGGAAAAGATGAAGTGGAATTTTACATAAAAACTAATATAGGAGAAGAAGAAAAAGAATTAGCAAAAATAGCTTCTGGAGGAGAAATGTCAAGAATAATGATTGTAATTAAAAAAGTTTTAGCAGAAGCAGATAATACTGCAGTATTAATATTTGATGAAATAGATACAGGAATAAGTGGAAAAGCATCAAAAGCTGTTGCAGAAAAAATGAAAGACATTTCTAATAATCATCAAGTATTATGTATATCACATTTGCCAGCAATAGCAGCTCAAGCAGATTATAATTATTATATAAGCAAAAAAATAAAAGATGAAAGAACTATAACAAATATAAAATTACTAAATGAACAAGAGGTATTATGTGAAATAGCAAGAATATCATCAGGAGAAATAAATGATATAACATTACAATATGCTAATAAATTAAGAGAAAAGAAAGTTTCATAAAAATAACCAATTTAATTAATAAATTTTACTAAAAGCATTGCAAAAAAACATGATTAATAGTATAATATAAAAGGTATAAAAATAAAATATAGTAAAATACTATTTTTACGTCATATCAAAAGTAGAAATAGAAAAAAGAGAGAGGTTAAAAATGGAATATTTATATATACTAAAACAAGCATTAATTTTTATTTTAACTGCATTTTGGTTATATCAAATAATTGTTAGTTTATGCGCAATGGTAAAATTAAAGGACAAAGAATATATAATAAATAAAAAACATAAATTTATGGCAATTATACCAGCTCATAATGAAGAAATGGTCGTAAAAAATCTAATAGAAAGTTTAAAAAATCAAAACTATGATAAAGATTTATATGACATATATGTAATTGCAGATAACTGTACAGATGAAACTGCAAGAGTAGCAAGAGAAGCTGGAGCAATAGTATTAGAAAGATTTGACCCAGAACACAAAACAAAAGGTTATGCATTACAATGGTTTTTAAAACAAAAAATAGAAGAAAATGCAGACTATGATGCTTTTTGTATATTTGATGCTGACAATATAGTAGACAAAAACTTTTTAATAAATATGAATAAAAAACTATGCCAAGGAGAAGACGTAGTTCAAGGATATAGAGATATTAAAAATCCAACAGATAACTGGATAACATCAGGTTATGCTTTATTTTACTGGACAATGCACAGATTATATCATTTAGCAAGATATAATATTGGATTATCACCATTATTAAATGGAACAGGATTTATGGTTAGATTTGATGTTGTAAAACCAAATGGATGGGAAACAGAAACATTAACAGAAGACATCGAATTTTCATTAAAAAGAATAATTCAAGGTAAAAAACTAGGTTGGGCAACAGATGCAATCGTATATGATGAACAACCAACATCATTTAAACAATCATGGTCACAAAGAAGCAGATGGACAGTAGGACATATGCAATGTATAAAAAAATATACCAGAGAATTATTTAATAGTGCAAAAAAATATAAAACTTTAATGAATTTTGATGGATTTTTATATATAATTGGTACTACACCAATGTTTGTAGTAACATTAATATTATTATTAATAAATGGAATAATGTATGCAGGTCAGGCAATGACAACTTATGAACTGATGATAAATGTATTGAATTATTTAATACCAACATTATTATTACCAATAGCAACTGCAGTACTTGTTATGATATTAGATAAAAAGCCAATAAAGCCTATGATAAAAGGGTTATTATGTTATCCATTATTTATGGGAACATGGGTTGTGATAAACTTTAAATGCTTATTTAAAAGAAATACAAAATGGGAAAAAATTAATCATGTAAGAAATATAAATATAGCAGAAGTTGATGAAGCAACAGAAAAAAATATAATGATGTAAAATATATAGTAAAGACACGAAGAACGTGTCTTTATCTCATAAAAATACTATATTAAAGAAAGACTCTCAAAGGAGTAATAAAAATGTTTTTAAAGAATATAAAAGTATATGCATTTGTGGGACCATCAGGAACTGGAAAAAGTTATAGGGCACAAATGGTAGCAAGTGAAAAAGGGATAAACTTTATAATTGATGATGGATTATTAATAAAAGACAATGAAATTTTAGCAGGTGAATCTGCTAAAAAAGCACCGACAAAAATAGAAACAGTAAAACATGCACTTTTTTTACAAGAAAGTGAAAAAAAAACAATAGAAAAAGCTCTAAAAAAATATAAGCCTGAAAAAATATTAATATTAGGAACTTCAGATGGAATGGTAGAAAAAATAGCATCAAATTTAGAATTACCACAAATATCCGAAACTATATATATACAAGATGTTGCATCAGAAGAAGAAATGAAAACAGCAAGACATATACGTGTAACAGAAGGAAAACATGTAATACCAGTACCAACATTTGAGTTAAAAAAAGATTTCTCTGGATATTTATTAGATCCATTACAAATATTCAAATCAAAAGGAATAGGGCAAAAACCATATATATCCGAAAAAACTATTATACGACCAACATTTAGCTATATGGGAAATTTTACAATATCTGATACAGTTTTTAGACAGATAATTGAACATATAGCTGAAAAAATGCCAGCAATATATAGAGTGGTACGAACTAGAGTTACAAGCTCTGAGATGGGACCTACAATTTATATGGAAGTAATAGTTACATATGGATACAATATACAACAATGTTTAAAAGAACTAAAAAATAAAGCAATAAGAGAAATAGAAAATTTAACAGCAATGAATGTTATATCATTAGATATTGTTGCTAAAAGTGTATATGTACCAGAAAGTAACAGTAATTAAAAACGAAAGGAATAAAAAATGGAGCCAATAAAAAAAATATTTAAACAAATAGGAAGAGTAATAGTAAGGACAGCAATCAGACTATATTTCATAGTAGTATATAGGGTAAAAGTACTTGGAACAGAGAATATACCTAAAGATAAAAAAGAACCATTAATATATTGCGGTAATCATAGGACATATGCAGATCCACCATTAATAGTTGTCACAGCTAAAAGACATGTAAGATTTTTAGCAAAAGAGGAATTAAGAAAAAATCCATTTTTTGCATTTTTAGGAATAGTATTTGATGGAATATATGTAAAAAGAGATTCAAAAGATTTAACAGCAATAAAAACAACGTTAAAAGCATTAAAAAATGGAGAAAGTATAGCACTATTTCCAGAGGGAACAAGAAATGGAATAGAAAAAGGGCAGAAACCAAAAGATGGAGCTGCATTTTTTGCTGTTAGAACAGGTGCTAGAGTAATTCCAGTAGGAATAAGTGGAGGAGAAAAACCATTTAAACAAATGACAATAAAATATGGAGAACCTATGGATTTCAGTAAAAGAAGTAAAGAAGAATTAGATGAAATAACAGATGAAATTATGGAAAAAATAATTGAATTATCAAAATAATTAATAATAGAAGGGAAGAAATAAAATGAACAATCCAAAAATAAGAAATATTGCAATAATAGCACACGTAGATCATGGAAAAACAACATTAGTAGATGCATTACTAAGACAAAGCCATGTATTCAGAGAGAATGAACAAGTAGCAGAAAGAGTAATGGACTCAAATGACCAAGAAAAAGAAAGAGGAATAACAATACTTGCTAAAAATACAGCAGTAAAATTTAATGATATAAAAATAAATATAGTTGATACACCAGGACATGCTGACTTTGGAGGAGAAGTTGAAAGAGTATTAAAAACTGTAGATGGAGTACTTTTATTAGTAGATGCGTTTGAAGGCGCAATGCCACAAACAAGAGAAGTATTAAAAAAATCATTAGCAATGAATTTAAAACCAATAGTAGTAATAAATAAAATAGACAGACCAGGTGCAGAACCACAAAAAGTATTAGATCAAGTAATGGAATTATTTATAGAATTAGATGCAAATGATGATCAATTAGATTTTCCAGTAGTATATGCATCTGCTAAAAACGGAACAGCTAAATTAAATTTAGAAGATCCAGATGGAGATTTAACATGTTTATTTGAAACAATAATAAATACAATAAAAGCACCTGATTGTGATGAAGAAGGACCAGCTCAAATGTTAGTTTCTAATATAGACTATGATGATTATGTAGGAAGAATTGCAATAGGAAGATTAGAAAGAGGAACAATAAAAGTAGGTATGCCTGTAAGCATTTGCCAAAAGGATGATAAAATTGCACAAGGAAGAATTGCAAAAGTTTATACACATATGGGATTAAAGAAAGTTGAAGTTGATGAAGTATCAGCTGGAGATATTATAGAAATTTCAGGTATTCCAGATATTCATATAGGTGATACAATATGTGATTTTAATAATCCAGAAAAAATACCATTTGTAGACATTGATGAACCAACAGTATCAATGACATTTAGTGTAAATAATGGTCCATTTGCAGGAAGAGAAGGACAATTTATAACATCAAGACATTTAAGAGATAGATTATTTAAAGAACTTGATAGAAATGTAAGTTTAAGAGTAGAAGAAACAGCTTCACCAGACTCATTTATAGTATCTGGTAGAGGAGAATTACATTTATCAGTATTAATAGAAACAATGAGAAGAGAAGGATATGAACTTCTAGTTTCAAGACCAAAAGTAATAATTAAAGAAATTGATGGAGTAAAATGTGAACCAATAGAAAGATTAGTTGTAAATATTCCTGATGATTCAGTTGGAACAGTTATAGAGAAATTAGGTAGAAGAAAAGCTGAAATGGTTAATATGGAACCAGCAGAAGCAGGTCATACAAAAATAGAATTTAGAATACCATCAAGAGGATTAATAGGATATAGAACAGAATTCCTTACAGATACCAAAGGTGAAGGAATAATGAACAGTATATTTGATTCATATGAACCATTTAAAGGAGAAGTTGTAGCAAGAGTTAGAGGAACAATAGTAGCATTTGAAAATGGAACTTCAATAACATATGGATTATATAATGCACAAGATAAAGGAGATTTATTTATAGGACCTGGTGTAGATGTTTATGAAGGAATGATAGTAGGTTTAAATTCAAGAAGTGAAGATTTAGCTATAAATGTATGTAAAGAAAAACATCTTACAAATACTAGAGCATCTGGATCTGATGATGCATTAAGATTAGTACCACCAATTCAAATGTCTCTTGAAAAAGCAATAGAATTTATACAAGATGATGAATTAGTTGAAGTTACACCAAAATCTATAAGATTAAGAAAGAAAATACTTGATAATAAAGAAAGAGAAAGAGCTGCAAGAAATTCAAATAAAGCATAATAGCAAATAAAAATGTTTATATAATGTCAGTACTAATTTATATGGTACTGGCATTATTACAAGGAGCAATAAAATGAATAAAAAAGAATTAAAAATAATAAAAGAAAAAGCATTAGAAAATCATATACCAATAATTATGGATGATACTTTAGAAGTAGTTAGTAAAATATTAATAGAAAATAAACCTGAAAAAATATTGGAAATAGGAACTGCTGTAGGGTATTCAGCAATGTGCTTTTCAGAATATCTTCAAGAGAATGGAAAAATAGATACAATAGAAAGAGATGAAGAAAGAATAGCAGAAGCAAAAATAAATATAAAAAATGTTGGTGTAGAAGATAAAATCAATATATATGAAGGAGATGCTGTTGAAATACTTCCAACATTAAATGAGAAATATGATGTAGTATTTATAGATGCAGCAAAAGGAAAGTATCCATTTTTCTTAAAAGAAGCATTAAGAATGATTAAACCTACAGGAATAATAATAGCTGATAATATTTTATATAAAGGATATGTTATGAGTGATTATAATAAACATAAACAACGTACAGCTGTAAGAAATTTACGTGAATACATAAAAGAAGTTACAGAAAATTCGGAAATAGAAACAGAAATATTAGAAGTTGGAGATGGATTAGCAATTAGTAAAATAAAAAGATAAAGAGCAAATCATTTATTTTGATTTACTCTTTTTTACTATTTTAACGTGCATCATCATCTGTTGATAATGGAATACCAAATCTTTTTGAAATATGTGCACGAATACTATTTAATGAAGCTTCACTTTCTGAATCAGGCATAATTTCTTCTAATTTATCAAGTAGTATTTGAGCTAAACAAGATGTAGAATCATGTTTCAATAATACTTCATTAAATCCTGAATTAAGTGATTTTTTATTGTAATTAGCAACATTAGTATGAGTTCTTGTATGATGTGAGCTAACAGACATCAATTTAGGAGAAATGTATTCTGCAAATAAAGGTAAATACATTTCAAGAGGATAATCTTGTTCTCCAAAAGAATCTTTTAGTTTTATATTTTCTTCTGCAACTCTTAATCTATTTTTCAATCTTTTTTGAGTAGGATCAAGTTCTGAAAGTGGAGCTCTGTTTAAAAAAGTTTTTGTTGCAACAGGAGTTGTATTTAAAAGTTTTAATAAAGCATTAAAAAGTTTTTCATCAATATCTGGATTAACAGGTTCAAAGAAATGAGATATATCAACTTCCTTATTTGGAAGGGTGCTATGGTCAGATGGACCACTTTTTGAATCATTAAATCTCATTTTTGATTGAGCTTGAACTTCAATTTTTCTACCAGTTTCAGTTTCTATACAATAATATGTAGAACAATATCCATTTGGCTTTCTTACTCTTTTAACCAAATGACTTTTTACTCTTAATTCATTAAAAATTCTATCATTAAAAATTTCAGGAATTGCCATATCTAAAAGTTTATCCTGATATTTATCATGTACACGTTTTTTTAGCTCATCTAAAAGATTATAAATTTCATCTATATCATCTTTTTCAGCAGGTTGTTTTAAATTAGAATAATTATTTTTATAGTCTTTTATAGAATATCTTAAAAGCTCATTAAAAGATGTATTTTTATACTCTTTAGTGCATTCAGGATATGTTGCTTCTCTTAATCTCATTAATAGTTCGATTTTCATTTGTAGTAAGTCTAATTTACTAAAACAAGAATAATCATCATTATCTAATAAGAAGTTTTCTAAACTATGTGAAAAATTTATATTATTTTTTCTAATTTTTCTTAATTTTAATATTTCAGCAGTTTTTGGATCTGTCATATCAAAATGTAAAGTATCATTCGTGTTTGAAAGAACAATGGTAAATCCAGAAAAATCATTATTTGCGCCAGATAAATCAAATTGTTCTTCAACCTCTTTATCTGTTATACCTGATTGAATATTTTCTGGTTGAATATCTGCTAATTTTTTTTGAATTTCTTTAGCTATATTAGTTGTAGAACTTTTTGTAGATTTAATTCTTCCAGGAATATAGATATCTAAATCAGGATATAACCTTTTTGCTGTAATATAAAAAGCAACTGCTATATCTTTATTTTCTTCTTCTGCTTCTGGAGTATTGTGTCTATTCCAATGGTCTAAAGTCTCTAGTATTCTATTATTAATAACACTTTGCTGTTTTGAAATATTCTTATCTTGAGGATTTGCCAGAGATAAGAATACATCAGGAAATTTTTTATTAACAATAGATGCAAGATTAAAAAATTCTTCATCACTGATTATTGAACGATCTGATACTGCCTGTAAAAATTTTTCTTTTATTATAGATTCTAAGTTACTAATATTTTGATCTGTAATTGAATCTGTTTCAATATCAATAAAATCCTCAGAATTTAGTGAAAAATCATTTTTTAAAATATTTGCTAATACATTAATTTGAGAATTGTTCAAAGTTTCATATTTTAATTTTAAAAATAATGAATATAAATCTGATAATGTTTTTGTAGATTCATTATTTGAAAATCCATCTATAGCTAAACAAAATTTATCTAAATCTAAAGGATTTTGATCTAAATAAGTAGATATATAATTAGTAAATTCATTTACTTTTTTTAATTTATAAGCCATTAAATCACCTCATCTTTTATTATACCATAATTTTACATAAAAATAAACACTTTTTACTAATACTTGTGTAAAAAAATTGACATAATTACAAAAAATAGATATAATATTAGTTGATAAAAAGAAAAGGAATGATAAAAATGAAAGAAGTAGAATTATTAGCACCAGCAGGTTCATATGAAAAAGCAAAAATAGCATTTTTATATGGAGCAGAT
>CAKPPL010000012.1 GCA_934177555.1 uncultured Clostridia bacterium | reverse complement strand
TCTTAAATATGCACATTTATTATAATTACATACTAAATAACAATACATACACATTGCAGTACATCCTGATGAAGTATATGGAACTAAATAATCTGATGTTTTATGGTTTTCAACAAACTTTTGTGTTTTACGAACCCCTATAATTAAATTTCTTTTCATATTTGGAAATTCTGAATTTTCTTTTTTTCTCATCTCTTCTATGTTGTTGTGATTTTCTATAGTTTTTTTAGGAACATCTTCATATTTTTTTAATAACTCTTTTCCTAATTCATAATTTTCTATTTTCTTTTCATAATATATCTCTTTTGGTTTGAACATTTTTTATACTCCTTTTAGTTAAAATTCCCTCAATTTTGATAATATATGCAAAAAAGCTAAAAACCTATAAAAGATTTTTAGCTTTACTTTCTAATTAATTACTTCTAATGAATCTCTAGTGCTTTCTAATCCATTTAAATTATAATAAGTATTTGGAATATTACCTATAATAACATGTTCTGCTACTATTACTTGATTTGTTATTGTCTCTTCATAATTTTTTATTGGTGTTAAAATTTTAACTTTACATGCAAGAACAACATATACCCTATGTAATGTCTGATTAATTCCTTGTTCTTCGAATTCACTTTTTACATCTGTCTCTATACTCCCTACAGTAGAAACTTTTATTGGAATATCTGGTCCAACTCCTGAAAATAGATAACTTCCAGTCAAACTTCCTATAGGAATACTTATATCAGTCTTTTCGATTTTGTCAAATTCAATTTGTATTTTTTCTGCTAAATCAGACATCATATTATTTATTGGAATTATATTAGATTTTATCATTATTATATTACCATTATTGTCTTTTTCTATTGAATATAATTCATCATATTTATAATTATTCATTATAACTGTTGATTGTTGGTTTGTAATAGTTGTTGCTATTGATTTTGCTTTATCTTCACACATACTCTCAAATACTGGATATATATAGTTCAATAGCATTTTACATGTTAAAATAGATATTAATAATATTATTAATATTTTAATAATTCTTTTTTGTGCCCTATTTTCTCTTGGATTTACTGGCTTATTCTTATTAAAATATGGCTTTATTAAGAATCTTTTTCTTGAATAAATTTTAGACATTTTGTTTTAATACTATTGGTTCTTTTGCTTTTTTTAATACATATTTAGGTATATATATTTTTTCTCCAATATTTATTTTATTTGGATTTTCCATTCCATTTACTCTAGCAATATCATCAACTGTACTTCCAAATCTTTTAGCTATCTTCCATAAGGTATCTCCTGATTTTACCACATAAATAACAACACTATAATCTTCAAGATCCTCTTGCTTTTCCATTGATATATCATTTATTACTGGTATTGCTGAATTTCCAACTATATTAGTTTCTACCACTAAATCCACATTTGCACTTATATTCCCAGATTGATTATTAAATTCCTGAGAATTTACATCTATGTTTGTTTCAATTTTACAATTTTCAGCATTTTCTATTCCATCTATTGTATGTTCAAAAGGTATTGTTACTTGTTTAGTATTTACTCCAACCGAAGAATTGTCTGTAAATATGAAATTTAATTGTAACTCTCCTTCATATGTAACTTTTTCATTTAATTTGCTTTCTCTATTTATTATTGGAGTAATTTCAACATCTATTATATTTCCATTTTCTAATTCATCTACACTTATTTTTTCATTTATATTACAATTACTTTTCTTACATTGCTTATTTGTCATAGTGTTAACCATATTTTTATTAAATTCCATTTTCTCACCTGGACAATACATATCTTGTATTAATTGTATATCTTTTTCTTCATATACCATACATGAAATTTCTATTTCCATTTCTACGTAAATAGAATGTTCTTCCACACTATTAGCTTTTATAATAATATTTTTTATCATATACATTGTTTCACATATATTCTCTTCTTTTACATTAGGCATATCTATAAAACCTACTAATGGCAATCTTGTTCTTATAGATTCTATTCTTCCATCTTCTGTTAAATATGCTAAATTTATTTCTACTTCTGATTTAGCTAAAATCTTATTGTAACTTATTTTTATATCTTTATCAACTAATGTAATTTGTGATTTTAAAATTTCAACTAAATTATCTGTATTTGGTATTGTTATATTTTCTTTTACACTTGCTTTTGTACATCCATCTCCTAGCAATGAATTTACTTTCATATTTTTATTTAATACTTGTATATTTTCATCATTTATATTTGTTATAATATCTACTGTTTCATTAGCATATGCTTTAATATTTGCTTCTATTGATGCATTTAGAGCTATTTTTCTTCCATTTAATACTTTACATTCTATAAATTTTACCATTATTCCCACATCTATATTCATACCAGTTGTAACTTCTGGCATATTGATTATTTCAGAAAAATCCAAATTTGTATTTAACCCTCTTATGCTATCATTTTCCCCTTCTGCTAAATACATTATATATGTTAAAATACTTCCATCTATTCTTACCTTACCATCTAATGTTTCTTTTTTATATATACATACATTTCCACTAGTATTTATTGTGCTTAAAATATCTGGCTTTGAATCTGGTACTATCATATCTCCTTGTACACTTATAAGTTCTTTTTTTTCACATACTATTTTATTAACGTTTAATGTCTCTTTTGTTGCATTTATATCCATAAAAAAACCTCCTTACATTTTTGTTTATTAAATGTATATGGAAGTTTTTTTACTTTATTACTATTTTTTTCTTATATATGTTAAAAATTCATATTCAAGATCATTTTCTTCATCTTTTCCTGATGATTTATCAATTTCTTGCCATTTTTCTTCATCTATTCTTGGGAAAAATGTATCTCCCTCAAATTCTTTGTTAATTTGTGTTACATACATCTTTTGAACATATGGCATTAATAAATTATATATCATTGCACCACCTATTACAAAACATTCTTCTTCACTTTCTATATATTCTTGTATTTGTAACATTGAATGTACAATTTCTACTTGCTCATTATTTATTTTAAAATCTGGGTTTTGACTAAATATTATATGTTTTCTGTTTGGCAATATTTTTCCTATTGATTCAAATGTCTTTCTTCCCATTATTATTGTATGCCCTGTCGTTAATTCTTTAAATCTTTTTAAATCTTCTGGTAAATGCCATAATAAATGATTATCTTTACCTATTACATTATTTTTTGCTTTTGCAACTACTATACTTAACATTTTATATTTTCCTTTCTTATTCTGCTACTGGTATTTTTCCTAATTTTATTTCTTTATTATAATCATATCCTTCAATTTCAAAGTCTTCTACTTTAAAATCATAAAAGTTTTTTGTTGGATTATTTATTTTTAATTTTGGATGTACATCCATTGTATCTGCTTCTATTAATTTTTTTACTAATGGAATATGTCTATCATATATATGACAATCTCCTATATTATGTGTTAAAGTTCCTACTTCTAACCCTACAACTTGTGCAAACATACATTGTAAAGCTGCATATTGCATTACATTCCATCCGTTTGCAGCTAACATATCTTGTGAACGTTGATTTAATATTAAATGTAATTTTCCTTGCTTTACTAGCCATTGTGTTCCATATACACATGGTTCTAGTGCCATATCTTTTAATTCTGAATGATTAAATATATTTGTCATAATTCTACGACTTGATTGGTCATTTTGTAATAAGTATAAAACAAAATCAACTTGATCCATTTGTTTTATTCCGTCTTTTGTCTTAAAATCATATTTTTTAGCCATTTGATATCCATAAGCTTTTCCTATTGTTCCGTTTTCGTCTGCCCATTGATCCCATATATGTGAATTTAAGTCTTTTATATTATTTGATTTTTTCTGCCATATCCATAAAATTTCGTCTATTGCTCTTTTTACAGTTTGACTGTTATTTCTCAATGTTATCATTGGAAATTCTTTTCCTACATCATATTTATTTGTAACTCCTACTATTGATATATAATTAGCTTCACTTCCATCTTCCCATTTTGTTCTTACATTTGTTCCTTCTGATGAATATCCATTTTCTATTATTTCTTTACATGTTTCTATAAAGTGTTTATCAGCTTGCGTCATATTAAAACCTCCTTATAATTGTTTTGAGTATAACACAATATATTATTTTTTTCTACATTTTTTTATTATTTTTTAAAATTCCCATTTTGGCACATATTCTTCTTCATGTTCACCTAATTCTTGAATATATCCGTTTTCTAAATCTAAATCATATAAATATGTCTCTATTTCTGAATATTCTTCTTTTGTTAATTTTCTATTTATATCATTTGTTTCTTTTGCTTTATATGTTGGAAAATATTGTGCCATTATACTTACATAAACTTTATTCTCAAAATTATTTTTTATCCATTTTAAAACTTTTTTACTATTTTCTATATTATTAGGTAATACTAAATGTCTAATCATAATTCCTTTTTTCATGATTCCATTTTCATCTAACTTAGGTGTTCCCACTTGTTCATACATTTCTTTTAATGCTTTTGTTGCAATTTCAAAATAATTATCTACTTTTGAATATTTCTTTCCAAGTTCATTTTCTGCATATTTAAAATCAGGTAAATATATATCTATATATCCTTTTAAAAGTTTTAATGTTTCTACTTTTTCATATCCATTTGTATTATATACTATTGGAATTTTTAATCCTTTATTTTTAGCAATTTTTATAGCTTCTATTATATTTAAAGTATAACTTGTAGGTGTAACTAAATTTATATTTTCTACACCTTTTTCTTGTTGTTTCAACATTATTTCTGCAAGCTCTTCATTTGATATTTCTTTTCCTCTTCCTAATTGACTAATTTCATAATTTTGACAATATATACAGTTCATATTGCAATTTGAAAAAAATATAGTTCCAGAACCATGTTCTCCACTTATGCATGGTTCTTCAAAATTATGAATTGAATATAAAGCTATTTTTACTTTACTATTTGATTTACATCTTCCTACATATTTGTTTCTATCTATTCCACAATTATGTGGACATATTGTACAATTTTTTAACATATTTTTCCTCTTATATTATATCTTTATTATTAAAACTATCATACATTGTTACTAACATCAATACTGCACATACACCTAGTACTATTAAAGAAAATTGTAAAGATGTTGAGGTTGCAAATGTTGATGCACTTGCTCCAAAAACACTTTCTACATTTGGAAATATTTTTTCATATATATTTAAGTTATTAAATGGTATAAATCTTACCCAATCCTTTTTTATAAATTGATTTATAATTAACATTATTATTCCATTTCCAACATATGTTGCTATACTGAAACTTACTGCTACAGATGTATTTCTTGTTATTGTTGAAAGCATTATAGCAAATAAAACAAATATTGATACTGGTATTATTTTTACAAAATATGTTTCAATCATATATAATGTATTATTAATAACTTTTACATTTCCATCTTTTACATAAACATATTCAGTTCCGACATTGTCAAAAAATACATTTGCACAAATAATTGTTAATATTGACATTATTAATGTTAATATTATCATATAGAAAAATACTGACAAAATTTTTGCTGTTAATATTTTCCACCTTTTATTTGGTGTTAATGCCCAAAATTTAATTGTACCTGTTGAACATTCATTTGAAATCTCTCCTCCTGCAACTATCATTACCAAAATTGCAAGAACTACTATAACAAATCCTGGAGCTAATGATTCAAATACCATTCTATAATTTTCTTCTGCATATTCTAATGGTGGCATATTTTTTTCTAATTTATAAATATTTATTTTTATTGAATCTTGTTTTTCTTTAATTTGCTCTATTGTTAATACTTTATTATCATATTGATTAACACCTGTTCTTAAACTTTTTTGTGCTTCTTCTATTGATGTAATAACTACTTTTCTCCATGCATTTTGTTCTACTTCTTTACCTATCTCATATTTTTGCTTTAAGTCTAATACTAGCATTTTGTCATCATATTCTTGTTGACTTATTTCTTTATCATCAAGACTTTGTTTTACTATTGTTTTTTGTAATTCTATATATTTTGAATAATCATTATTTTTTATTAATTGTAATAATTGTTCTATTTCATTATTATTTTCATCTTCTTGTTTTAAAGCTATAATATCATCTAATATATCTGATTTCCAGTAATTGCTATATATGTTTATATCATTCTCTAAAGCTATATCATATTTTTCTAATTCTAAATTCATATTTTTTCTTGTTTCTTCATCTAAATCATTTTGATTTAATGATTTTTTTATATCTTCTTTTTGTTCTGTTACAATCTCTCTCCAATTACTTGTAGAATCATAATATTCTATATTTGAATTAAGATGTTTCATTAATTTTACCAATCCTAATGATGCTATTAATGATAGTAAAAGAACTATAATTAACAATTTAGTTGATAGCTTTTTCCAGGTCTTTATATTTTCATTTACAAATAATTTATATATTTTTTTCATTTTTCCATTCCCTTTCTTGTTTATTTTCCTTTTTTATTTGTTGCATCAAAAAATATTTCTTCAAGTGTATGTTCTTTTGGTATTACTGATTTAATTTTCACATCATTAATTGCTAGTTCTTTTATTATATCAGGCAATTTATCCGTTTTTACTGTTATTTCTATCATATCTTTATTTACTTTTGAATCTATATTAAATTTGTTTTTTAATATTTCTTCTGCTTTTTCTTTTTCAATTACTTTTAGTTCTACTTTTTCTACTTCTTGTTCTTCTCCTGTAATAGTTTCTATTTTCGCAATTTTTCCATTATCTAATACTGCTACTTTATCACACATTAGTTGCATTTCTGTTAATATATGTGATGATACAAATACTGCAACACCTTCTTTATGAGCAATTTCTTTTAATATATCTCTTAATTTTTTTATTCCAGCTGGATCTAATCCATTTGTTGGCTCATCTAATATTAACACCTTTGGTTTATGTAGCAATGTTAATGCAAGACCTAATCTTTGTTTCATTCCTAATGAATATTTTCCTACTTTTTCATTTGCTCTATCTTTTAATTCAACCAATTCTAAAACTTCATTAATTCTTTTTGTGTCAATATTTCTTATTCTTGCATGTAGTTTTAAATTATCTATTCCTGTCATATATTTATATAGGTCAGGATTTTCTACTATTGCTCCTATACATTCCATTGCCTTTTCAAATTGTTTTTCTGTATCATATCCATTAACTTTTATTTCTCCTGAATCATTATCAATAAGTCTTAATATCATTTTTATAGTTGTTGTTTTTCCTGAACCATTTGGACCTAAAAATCCATATATTTCTCCTTCTTTTACTTCTAAACTTATATTATCTATGACTTTTCTTTTTCCAAATGATTTACTTAAGTTTTTTATTTCTAATACAGTATTATTCATTTTCTCACTTTTTCCTTTCTTTTATCTAGCAAATTCTATAGTATCCTTTAGCATGCCCCAATCAATCCCCTGCAAATTTGAATATGTTACTTTCCATTTGCCATCTATTTTTTGAAGTTCTATTATATCATTATTTGATACAAATGAATCTGTTTTACTTTCTTCTTCATCATTTCCATTTAAATATTTTGTAGTTGTATTTACCACTGCATTCAAATTTACTTCTACCTTATTACTATCAAATTCATAACTAGATATTTTACTTATTTTTCTTTCAGACTTTGTTACTCTTGATTCTGAATTATATATAGTATCTTCTAATCTATCATATGTTAACTGTATTACTTCATCATTATCTATCATCACTTTTTTCAAATTGTCTTTTACTACTTTTTCATATTCATCTTTTTTATTTTTTGATATTTCTATTTTTAAGTCTTGCATTTCTTCTGGTAATACTAATGCTTCATCTATAGTTTTTATATATTCTTCACATGCTTCTTTTATATATGTCTTATCCTCTTTTCTTTGTTTTTCTATATTTATTGAATATATAGTAAGTACTAGTAATACTAATATTGTTAATATTAAACCTTTATTTATTTTTTTGAATTTTTTCATTTTTTACGAGTTACCTCGATTCCCTCCTTTTATTTTAATTTAATGCTAATATATCTTCATCTTTTTTTAGATTTGGTCCTAAAAATTCATAGCATTTTTTACTTACTTTCATAGCAGCTAATCCTATTTCTTTATCTTCTCTTAATCTACCACTTGCATATTTTATAATTATAGGTTTATTAGTTACTGCTTCCATTACAACTTCTTTATCATCTCTAAGTTCTGAACTTGCAAAATATAGTATTTGCCCACTTTTTTTTAATCCAGCTAATAACAATTCTTTATCATCTAGTAAATTTTCTTTTGCATAACAATATGTCCATCCTACTTTGCTTACAGACTCATATACTACTTGTCTATCTCCTTTTAATCTGTCACTTGCAAATTCTAATGCTTCTGGATTATTTTCTATTGCTTCTAATACAACTTCTTTATCATCTCTAAGTTCTGGACTTGCAAATTCTAATAATGATCCTTCTAATTTTACATTTTCTATTACATATTCCCTATTTGCTGAATTCTCTCTCATTTTAGTTATTTCTATTCTCTCTGGCACTTTTAAGACTCCTTACTCTACATTTGATACTACACATTTTTCTCCATCTAATTTTAATGTTATATTTTCTTTAACAGTTTCATATGTTGTTAAACTTGTTTTTACAACTTCATATGTTGTTTCTTTTCCTTTTATTTGTTTTTCATTTATTGATTCTATCATAAATTCTGTTTGAGTATTTGTTATATTTTTCATTATTAACATTCCATTATAATTTACAAATTCACTAAATTGTTTACTTATAATCTCTTCTGTCATATATTTCTTTAATTCATTAGCAAAATCATCATATTTTATTCCTGTAAAAACATAATCTTTATATTCTTCTGGCAATTCTTCATTTATTTGTTCTTCTGATTTTGGTAAATTTAAACTTGTCAATAAATATGTCGTTCCACCTTTTTTTATATTTGCTAAATTGTCATATTTATATATTACATTTGATGCAACATCTTTAGAAAGTCTTTCTGCTATTTGAACTGTCATTACTGCTTTCATTGCTTCATTATAATTTTCCTCATATAATGTTTCTTCTCCAGTTATTTCTAATGCATACATATACCCATCTTTCATTATTGTTAATATTTTAGCTTTTACTCCTTTGTTTTCAGCTTCAAATTCCATCCATTGTACATCATTTATTGTTTGCATTTTTGTATATTCTACTTTTGAATATACTGATTTTTGTAGCATCTGATTTTTTAATTCTTCATTTGTCATTTCACTTTTTTGAATATATATATTTATTCTTATATCACTTGTTGTTCCATCATCATTTTCTTTTTTTGGACCTTGTACATAAAAAATTATACTTCCATATGTTTTATCTATTATTTCCCATTTATCTGATAATTTATTTTCATCAAATGTTATTACATCTTTTGAATACAATTTCTCTGCTTTTTCTTCTATTATTTCTTGTTTGGGCTCTTGTTCTTTATTTTCTTCTATTGGTTTATTTCCAGTATTTCTTGCAATTATAAATACTATAACTAATATTATTATTGCTATAATCATAAATGTTACAAAATTTAATTCTATTGTTTTTTTCTTCTTCATTGTTAATCCTTTCTTTTCACATTTATTTTATCACATTATAACAGTCTTATTATTTTTTTGCAATAATAAATCCTTTACAAATTTACAATTTTCAGTTAAAATATAGTATATAATTTTATGAAAGGATTAATTATGAATACTTATAAATTTACTTCACATAATGAAAATGAAACAATGAATTTTGCATTTAATTTAGCTAGTAAATTAAATATTGGTGATGTTATTGTTTTATCTGGAGATTTAGGTTCTGGTAAAACAAAATTTACAGAAGGTTTTCTTAAATATTTTGGTTTAGAAAATGAAATTTCTAGTCCTACTTTTACTATTGTAAATGAATATAAATGTCATCAAATGAATATTTATCATTTTGATGTTTATCGTTTAACTTCTCCTGATGAATTTTATGATATTGGTGGAGATGAATATTTCTCTTCTGGTATATGTATTATTGAATGGGGTGAATTAATAGAAAGTGCTTTACCTTCAAATTATATTCACATTTCTTTTACAAAAGATAATTCAGATGATAATATTAGATTTTTAGATATAAAAACATTTGGAACTAAATATGACAATTTATTTTAATTTGCCACAAATTTTGAATCAATTCTTTAAAAAACTAATAGAGGACAATTTTGTCCTCTATTTCATTTTTTCTTTTATTCTTACAAGTGTATTTAATGCATCTATTGGTGTAAGTTCATTAAGATTTATCTTATCTATTTCATGTGCAATTTCTGCTAATTTGAAGTTAAACATATCAAATTGTCCTTCTACAACCTTCTTATTTTCTTGTTTTTTGCCAGTAAGCATACTTTTTCTTTCTAGTGAAGAAAGTATTTCATTCGCTCTTTTGGTAACAATTTTAGGTACTCCAGCTAGACGTGCTACATGTATTCCATAACTTTCATCTGTACCACCTTCAACAATTTTTCTTAAAAAGATTATATCTTCTCCTTTTTCTTTAACAGCTATTGAATAATTTTTTATTCCTTCTTGTTTATCTGCTAATTCTATTAATTCATGATAGTGTGTAGCAAATAATGTCTTAGCACCACATTTTTCTTTATCTGCAATGTATTCAGCTACTGCCCATGCTATAGAAAGTCCATCATATGTAGAAGTTCCTCTTCCAATTTCATCTAATATTACTAAACTATTTTGTGTAGCTTCTTTTAGAATTGTTGCAACCTCCATCATTTCTACCATAAATGTACTTTGTCCCATGCTCAAATCATCTGAGGCTCCTACTCTTGTGAATATTTTATCTACAATTCCTATATTAGCTTGTGTTGCTGGAACAAAACTTCCAACTTGTGCCATTAATGTTATTAATGCTACTTGTCTCATATATGTAGATTTACCTGCCATGTTTGGTCCTGTTATTATTGCTAATCTATTTTCATTTTCATCTAAATTTGTATCATTTGGCACAAATTTTCCTATTCCTAACATTTTTTCTATTACAGGATGTCTTCCTTCTTGAATTTCTATTACTCCATTTTCATTAATTTCTGGTTTACAATAATTAAAATCTTCTGCTACTTGCGCAAATGATGTTAATACATCTAGTGTTGATACTGCATTTGCTGTTTTTTGTAATCTTTTAATATTTCGTGCTATTTTTGTTCTTATTTCAATAAATGCTTCATATTCTAAATTAACAACTTTTTCTTCAGCACCTAATATCTGATTTTCTAATGTTTTTAATTCTTCTGTTATATATCTTTCTCCTGTTGTTAATGTTTGTTTTCTAATAAATCTTTCCGGAACTTGTGATACAAATGATTTTGATACTTCTATATAATATCCAAATACTTTATTAAATCCAACTTTTAATGTTTTTATTCCTGTTTTTTCTTTTTCTTCAGCTTCTAATTTTACTATCCAATTCTTTCCTTCTGTTGTTGCTGTTTTTAATTTATCAATTTCTTCATTGTATCCTAGTTTTATTATTCCACCATCTTTTATTGTCATTGGTGGGTCTTCCATTATTGATTTTTCAATTAATTCAAATATATCTTTTAGTTCATCTAAATTTTCAAATATATCTTTTAATTTATATGAATTACATTGTGCTAATACTTGTTTTACTTGTGGTAATTTTTGTATTGAATTTTTTAATGTTATCATATCTCTAGCATTTGCATTGCCATATGCCATTTTTCCTGCTAAACGTTCAATATCATATACCTTTTTTAAATTTTCTGTTAATTCTCCTCTTAACATCATATTATCTTTTAATTCTTGAACTGCATCTAATCTTTCCTTTATTTCATTTGCATCTAATAATGGATCATTTAGCCATCTTCTAAGTAAACGTCCTCCCATTGATGTTGATGTTTTATCTAATACCCAAAGTAATGTTCCTTTTTTAGACTTATCTCTCATTTTTTCGGTTATTTCTAAGTTTCTTCTAGCATTTATATCTAATGACATATATTTTGATAAACTATATATTATTATTGTATTTATATGTTCAAGACTTGTCATTTGAGTTTCATTCAAGTATTCTAATAATGCATTTATTGATTTAACAGCTAAACTTCTTTCTTTTAAATTTACTACTTCTTTTTTGTTTTCAATTACATTGTAGTCTAATTGTAAATCTCCAATTTCATCTGTGAAAAATTTATCACTAAATCTACTCATATATATTGAAAATGTTTCTCTTATTTTGTCTATTTCTTCTTGGCATTCAAATATATTTGAATTTGCAATTATTTCTGATGGTGAAAATCTTGCTATTTCGTCTAATAATATTGCAAAATTATTTTCATCTTTTATCTCTGCTGAATAAAATTCTCCTGTTGATATATCACACACACTTATTCCAAAATATATTCCACTTTTACATATACACATTATATAATTGTTTTTCTTTTCTTCTAGTAAATTGCTTTCAACTATAGTTCCAGGTGTAAGTATTCTTATTACTCCTCTTTCTACTATACCCTTTGCTGTTTTAGGATCTTCTAGTTGTTCACATATTGCTACTTTATACCCTTTTTCTATTAATCTTGATGCATAGTTTTCTGCAGCATGATGTGGTATTCCTGCCATTGGTGCTCTTTCTGCTTGTCCACAATCTTTTCCTGTTAGAGTTATTTCTAATTCTCTTGATGCAGTTATTGCATCATCAAAAAACATTTCATAAAAGTCCCCTAACCTATAAAACAATATACAATCATTATATTTCTGTTTTGTTTCTAAATATTTCTGCATCATTGGTGAATAACTTTCTATGTTTGTTGGAAACGCCATCTTCTTTTCCTCCTTTGATTGTTTTTATATCTTTTGACCTTTTAAATACCACATGTGTTCTGATATAATTTTTAATTCAATAATTTTATCTTTTAATTCAGGTTCTCCTTCAAATATAACAACTTTATTACTATCTGTTCTACCTGTTAATAATTCTGAATTGTTTTTACTTGGTCCTTCTACCAAAACTTTTTGTATTGTTCCTATATATTTTTGATTATTTTCTGCAATTTGACTTTCTACTAATTCCTTTAATTTATTAAATCTTATATGTTTTGTTTCTTCTGGAACTTGATTTTCCATTTTATCTCCTGGTGTCC
This sequence comes from uncultured Clostridia bacterium, assembly GCA_934177555.1. Lineage (GTDB taxonomy): Bacteria > Bacillota > Clostridia > TANB77 > CAG-508 > CAG-269. The sequence continues at coordinate 7,308 of CAKPPL010000012.1, read as the reverse complement.
CTCTTCTTCTTGAATATATAAACATATATACTTGTTCAAAACATACTTTTCTTACGACATCTAATGTATCTTCAAAGTCTTGGTCTGTCTCTCCTGCAAACCCTACTATTATATCTGTTGATAATGTTAAGTTTGGAATTGTTTTTTTCATTTTTTCTACAAGTTCTAAATACTGCTCTTTTGTATATTTTCTATTCATTATTTTTAAAACATTTGTACTTCCTGATTGTAATGGTAAATGTACTAATTTACATACTTTATCACATGTTGCTATTGCTTCTATTACATCATCTGTAAAGTCTTTTGGATGTGGTGATATAAATCTTATTCTTTCTATTCCTTCTATTTTATTTACTGCTTTTAACAATGTTGCAAATGAATTTATTCCTTCATATTCTATTCCTTTTTCTTTCCATTGCTCTGCTCTTAAATAAGAATTTACATTTTGACCTAATAGTGTAATTTCTTTATATCCTTCTTTAGCTAATTGTCCTATTTCTTTTAATATATCTTTTGGATGTCTACTTCTTTCTCTTCCTCTTACATATGGTACTATACAATAAGTACAAAATTTATCACATCCATACATAATTGTAACTGATGCTTTTATATTACTTGTTCTTTTTATAGGTAATCCTTCATAAACTTCTCCATCAATATCTAGAACATCTAACAATTTTTTATTATTTTCTAAACTTTTATATAAATCTTCTGGAAATCTTTGTAATGTATGTGTTCCAAAAATAATATCTGTATATTGATAACTTTCATGAATCTTATCTGTTATATGTTTTTCTTGCATCATACATCCACCAATAGCAATTATTGTTCCTCTTTGTTCTTTTACTTTTTTTAATTCTCCTAATTTTCCAAATAATTTATCTTCTGCATTTTCTCTAACACAGCATGTATTAAATATAACTAAGTCTGCTTTGGTATAATCTTCTACTAAAGTATATCCCATTTGTTCTATCATTCCACTTAGTTTTTCTGAGTCATTTTCATTTAGTTGACATCCCATTGTTAATATATAGTATTTTTTATTTTTATTTAAGTTTATTTCTTTTACTTTTTCTATATATTTTTTTTGATTTTCTATTTCTTGTTTTGTTTCCATTTTGCTTTCCTTTCTCTTTTTTACTTGCATATTTTATCATATTTTGTAATAAAAATAAAGTAATTTAATAATAAAAAAAGCAGGTTTCCCTACTTTTATACTTTTTATTTATATATTAACATGCATTACTGCTTTTATATTTGGATATAAATTATCTCTTGCATTTTCTCCCACTTTTAATGCAAATTTACTGTCTCCATATAACATTGTTATTGTTTTTTCTTCTTTATTATAATATATATTATAACCATTTGTTATTCCCTGTTGTTCTGGTATATTTCCTTCAGATACTGGTGCTCCATCTAAATCTTTAGACATTATATTGGCTAATTCTTCTAGATGTTCTAATGGTTTATATCCATCTACTAAAGCCATTTTTACTCTTGCCTCTGTTTGTGCAGAGTTATATGCTATTTTCATTTTTTCTGTTACTTCTGATTTTTTATTTTGAACTTGTACATTTTGTGCATTTGTTATTATTCCATTATCTCCTGTTAGCATTACTATGCTTACTCCTGCTAATATTAGTAATACCACTATTGTTACTACTAGTGCTATTAAACTAACTCCTCTTTCGTGTTTTTGCATTTTTATCCCCCTATCTTTAGTTACTCACTTATATATATCAATATCTTTAACTAAAGTCAAGTATTTATTAAAATATTCCTATGATTTCTCCATTTTCATTTAAATCAATTTTCTCTGCTGATGGTATTTTAGGAAGTCCTGGCATTGTCATAATTTTTCCTGCAAGTACAACAATAAATCCTGCTCCTGTTTTTAGTTCTACATCTCTTACATTTATTTCAAATGGTTCATCACATTGAAGATTTTTTTCATCATCTGAAAATGAATATTGTGTTTTTGCAATACATATAGGTAAATTGCCATATCCTAATTCTTCTATTTCCTCTATTTTTTTAGTTACTTCTTCTGAGTATTTTACAGCTTTTGCTCCATATATTTTCATTGCTATTTTATTTATTTTTTCAATGATTTTTTCATCTAAATCATAAATATATTCAAATTCTTCTTTTTTATTAACAAGTTCTACTATTTTTTTTGAAATATCTATTGCACCATCTCCACCTTTAGCCCAGCTTTCTACAACACTTGATGGAATTTCTCTTTTTTCTAATTCTTTTTGTACAAATTCAATCTCTTTTTCTGTATCTGTATTATATTTATTTATAGCTACTATTACATTTAATCCAAACTTTCCTCTTATATTATCTATATGCCTATATAAATTATCCATTCCTTTTTCTAGACTAATCATATTTTCTTGTTGTAATAATTCTTTAGAAAGTCCTCCATGATATTTTAATGCTTTTATTGTTGCAACACATACTACTGCATCTGGTCTAATATTTGCATTTCTACATTTTATATCTAAGAATTTTTCTGCTCCTAAATCTGCTCCAAATCCAGCTTCTGTTATACAATAATCTGCTAATTTCATTGCCATTTTAGTTGCTATAATACTGTTACATCCATGTGCAATATTAGCAAATGGTCCTCCATGTATTAATGCTGGTGTATGTTCTAATGTTTGTACCAAATTTGGTTTTATTGCATCTTTTAATAAAACTGCCATACTACCTTCTGCTTTTAAATCTTTAGCATATATGGGTTTATTTTCTTTATTATATCCTATTAATATATTTCCTAATCTATTTTTTAAATCTTGAATATTCGTTGATAAACATAATATTGCCATTACTTCTGATGCAACTGTTATATCAAAATTATCTTCTCTAGGAACTATTTTACTTTCACCTGATAATCCAGTATTTACTTTTCTTAATTGTCTATCATTTAAATCTAAACATCTTTTCCAAACTACTTTTTCTATTCCTAAACTATTGCCATGATATATATGATTATCAATCATTGCTGATAATAAATTATTTGCTGATGTTATTGCATGAATGTCTCCTGTAAAATGTAAATTAATATCTTCCATTGGAGCAACTTGTGAATATCCTCCACCTGTTGCTCCTCCCTTTACTCCAAATACAGGTCCTAATGAAGGTTCTCTTAATGCTAAAATTGATTTTTTACCAATTTTTCTTAATCCATCTGCTATTGATATAGATATTGTTGTTTTTCCTTCTCCTAATGGTGTTGGACTTATAGCTGTTACTAATATTAATTTACCATCTTTATTATTTATTATTTTTTCATTTACTTCATTTGAAATTTTTGCTTTATATTTTCCATATAATTCTAAATCGTCTTCATATATATTTATATCTTTTGCTATTTCTGTTATTTTCTTTAGTTCAGTGTTTTTTGCAATTTCTATATCTGTCATTTTTATCATTCCTTTCTTGACTTTATAAGAAAATTAAGCAATAAGTCCAACTATAATTCCTATAATAGCTCCTACAATTACTTGTAATGGTGAATGCCCTAATACTTCTACCAATCTTTCTTGAACTTGAACATTTGACAATCCTGGTGTTTCTATTATTTTATTTAATAAATGTGCTTGTTTTCCAGCAGCTCTCCTTACACCAGCAGCATCATACATTACAACCATTGCAAAAATAACTGATATAGCAAAAATATTAGAATCAAATCCTGCACTTTTTCCTGTCATCATTGCTAAACATGTTACAACTGCTGAATGTGAGCTTGGCATTCCTCCAGCTCCCATTATTCTTTTAAAATTAAACTTTTTAGTTTTTATTAATTCATATATTACTTTAAATAATTGTATACAAAACCATACTAATAATGGTATATACAAAAATTTATTTGTTATTGCATTTTGAAAATTATTCATTTCCCCTTTTCCTCTCTATTTTTATTCTGTTTCAAAGTCCTCTTCTATTATTTTATCATCATTTTCTAATAATATAGTTATCTTTTTTTCTGAGTCTTCTAATATTTTATTGCATTGTTTAGATATTTTCATTCCTTCTTCAAATTTTTCAACTGATTCTTCTAAACTTAAATTACCTTTTTCTAATTCTGTTACTATTTCTTCTAGTTTTGACATAGATTCTTCAAAATTTTCTTTTTTCATTTTTTTCCTCTTTCTAAATTTTAATTGTAATCACTTATTTCCCATGTATCTGTATTTACCTCATACCATGCTAATACATTGGCATCTCTGGTTACAGATATATAATATAAGTTATTTTCTTTTTGCTCAATGTTGTATGTTACACTTGTGTCATTTTCTCCCCATTTTTGTTTAGCTAATTTAATAGATTTTTCATCTTTATTAATTTGTTCTGTTGCTTCTTGATCTGTATTTTTTTCTTCTTCCCCAACATATTTTTCTTCATCTTTTTTATTTTCTATAGTTTCATTTTCTACTACTTGATTAGTTATTGTATTAGTAGTACTAGTATTTGTATTGTTTATTTGAGTATTTTCCATTGTTTCGTTAACATTATTTACATTGTCTATAATTTCTTTATTATTTTTAGGTTCATATACTGCATAAAAAATAACTGCTATTAAAAGTATAATTGTAATTATTAGACCAATTGTTAATATTTTTTGTTTATCCATTTATTCCTCCTTGGTTTCTTTTAAATTAATATTCTCTACTGTAGCACTTGCTATTCCATCTGAAAATTTTAATTCAATTTTATCATTTAATTGTAATTGTTTTACACTTTTTACTATTTTATTATATTTTTCTGTTAAACAATACCCTCTTGTAAGTGTTTTTAATGGACTTAATGTATCTAATTTTGCAACTGTTTTTAGAAATTCTGATTTTTTATCACTTTGAATATTTTTTATTTTATTCTCCAATCGCTTTATATATGTATCAATAATTATATATTTGTCCTTAATATTTCTTGTTGGGTCAGTAAATATTCTTGATTTCATGCATTTTTCATATCTTAATCTCATTATTTCTATCTGTTTTTTTAATGCAATTCTGTATCTATTTTGATAATTATTTATTTTTTGTTTTAATTCATATATATCTGGAACTGCTAATTCTGCTGCTGCAGATGGTGTTGGTGCTCTTAAATCTGCAACAAAATCTGCTATTGTAAAATCTGTTTCATGTCCTACAGCAGAGATAATTGGAATTTCTGAATTATAAATTGCTCTTGCAACTATTTCTTCATTAAATGGCCATAAATCCTCTAATGAACCTCCTCCTCTTCCAACTATAATTACATCTGCTAATTTTCGTTCATTCATTTGTTTTATTTTTTCTGCTATTTTTTCTGCTGCTCCTGGCCCTTGTACTGGAACTGGTAGCAATCTAATATGAACATTAGGATTTCTTCGTGTTGAAACATTTATTATATCTCTTATTACTGCTCCTGTTTGAGATGTTAATACTCCTATTGTTTTTGGATATAATGGAATAGCTTTTTTATGTGATTCATCAAATAATCCTTCTTTTTCTAATTGTTGTTTTAATTGTTCAAATTTTTCATGTAAATCGCCCATTCCATCTTCTAACATTGATTTCGTATATATTTGATATACTCCATCTCTCTCAAATACAGATACAGACCCAAAAACCATTACCTTCATTCCATCTTTTGGTTTAAAAGCTAGCCTTTCAGCATAGCTTTTAAACATAATACATTTTATTAACGAATTTTCGTCTTTTAATGTAAAATATAGATGTCCTGTGTAATGGTTCTTAAAATTTGAAATTTCTCCTTTTACCAATATTGCATTCAAGTTCTCGTCTTCGTCAAATCTATCTTTTAAGTATTTGTTTAACTGTGTTACTGTGACTGCATTATACTTCATTTGTAAGCTCCTTTACTATACTCGCTAATATTCCATTTATGAAATTTTTAGAATTTTCCTCTCCATATTTTTTTGCTAATTCTAAGCTTTCATTTATTGCTACTTTATATGGTATTTCATTATATTTAATCTCATATATTGCAAGTTTTAATAAGCTTAAATCTATTTTTGATATTCTGTCTATGTTCCAATCAGCTTTTAGATTTTTTTCTATTAATTTTTTTATTTCCTCTTCATTTTCTGTAATTCCTATTATTGCATCTTTTATATATTCTTTTGCTTCTTCTTCATTTACATCATTACATTCTAAATATAGTTCTATTTGTTCTTCTAAATTTTCTATTTTTTGAATTTCTAAACTATATATTAATCTGAATGCTAATTCTCTTATTGCTGATCTTTTCATTTTGATATTATTCCTTTCTTATAATCTATCAATAAAATTTTTAAGCTTTTCTTTTACTTCAAATTTATTTTGTTGAATATAGTTTCCAACTATAGCTCCTATAAATATTACAACTATTGTTATTATTAGTTCATATAATCTTGTGCATAATATTAATATTGCTACTATAATTCCTATGATTGCTCCTCTATATTTCATTAAAAAATCTTTAAATTCACTCATTATAGTACATTCCTCTCTTACGAAAATTTTTTATTCTGTAAATTTTTTATCTTCTTGAAGCTCTGTTATTTTTATATTTACTGTTTTTACTTCTAAGTCTGAAACTTTTTTAACTTCATCTTTTACTTTATCTTGAATATTACTTGCAAGATCTTTAATTACTGTATTTCCATTTACTGCTAAAACAAGTGTAATCATTATTTGATTTTCCATATTAACATCTATTCTTGTTTTACATTCTTTTATATCTTCAAAACTTGCTACAGCATTTTTTACCATATTGTCTATTGTTTCTTTTGAAATCATTAACTCCCCATTTTCATTTTTTAAAAGAATTCCTTGTGCTTCTTTTAATTTTTCTTTTGATCTTTCATCAAAAAATATGCATTTTATTGATAGTAAAATAAATACTACTGATAGTCCTAATACTACTTTTGAAGAAATATCTCCAGTTACTACTGTTTCTACAATTCGATTTAATGATTCTATATCTATCCAATTAAATACTAATAGACAAAGTACTACTGATAATAATATTACTATATATGAATATATAACTAGTGCTAATCTTTCTAAAAATTTCATATTTATCTTCCTCTCTTAAGTATATGTCAAATTCTATTGTTCTTCTTTTTGACTTTCTACTTCTTCTTCATTAATTTCTTCTTTTTCTGTTTTTACCCCTTGTACATGTACATTTACTTCTTCTACTTTTAATCCTGTCATATTTTCAACTGATTTTTTTACTCTATTTTGAATTTCAAATGCTACATCTGGAATTCTTGCTCCATATTCTACTATTATGTTTACATCTATT